>JAKLPX010000157.1 GCA_022013635.1 Candidatus Delongbacteria bacterium | reverse complement strand
CGTCCGTTTTTATTGTTTGCCGGTGATTATGGAGATAAGGGTACACCTCTTCCCATTCCGAACAGAGTAGTTAAGCTTATCTTCGCCGATGGTACTGCATTTAATTGTGGGAGAGTAGGGCGTTGCCGGCATTTTTTTATTTATAAATTATTTAAAAAAAAGCCTAAAATTTATATATCCTTTATTATAATTCTTAATTTTATTACTTGAATTAAGCGACCGCATTATTTATCTTTACATTTCGCTGAACTGCAATGAAAAATTATGTATAAGGAGAATCAAATGGACATAACTGAATTAAAAGCGAAGCACAAACTTCTGAAAGAACATTCTTACGAACCGAAGGATCTTCTCAGAGGTTACACCGACAGGATACTTTACATTAATCTTGACGATAACACTGTCAAAGAAAAGCCGGTTTCCAATCTGATGAAAGAGAAATTCATCGGCGGTAAAGGTTACGGACTTAAGCTTTTATGGGACGGAACAAAACCTGAAACAAAATGGAATGACAATGAGAACGAAATTATAATTTCACCCGGACCGATCTCCGGCGTCACTCAATATGCCGGTGCAGGAAAATCACTTGTAGTTTCAATTTCTCCGATAACGGACATCGTAATAGACAGTAATGTCGGCGGGTATTTCGGACCTTTCCTTAAATTTTCGGGATTCGATGTGTTGGAACTTCAGGGTAAAGCTAAAAACGATGTAATAATAGTCATTGACGGTACAAAACACACCATAACTGTTGAAGAAGCTCCGGCAGAAGAAACAGACAGCCACATTTTAGCAGAACAGCTTACTGAAATGTATTCCGACAGCTTAGAGCCGAGAGATATGAAAAATGTTTCCGTAATTTCAGCAGGAAAAGCAGCAGAACACACAATGATAGGAATGCTTAATTTCAGCTGGTACGATATAAAAAGGAAAAAATGTCGTTTAAAACAAGCCGGCAGAGGCGGTATCGGAACTGTTTTAAGGGATAAAAAAATTAAAGCTGTCGTAGTAAAAGTTGCCGGTATTACTCAGGATCCTAACCATGTTGCCAATATGGAACCTATCAAAGAAAGAGGAGCAAGATTTGCGAAAGAGATGAAGGAACTGGATCCTCATCAGTGCCGTATGAAGCAGGAAGGAACGGCTCATCTTGTAAATATCATGAACGATTATAATCTTTTACCGACACATAATTTTAAATTCGGTTCGCATAAAGATTCCGACGGGCTTCATTCGAGAGTATGGAACAGCAAATTCACTCAGGGAATGAACGACGGATGCTGGATCGGCTGTACTATGAGCTGTGCAAAAGCCGTTGACGATTTCGTTTTAAAGTCCGGCCCTTACAAAGGACAAGCTGTTATTGTTGACGGACCGGAGTACGAAACAGCAGCGGGCGTCGGTTCGAATCTCGGCATCTTTGATGCCGATACGGTCATAGAATTAAACTTTTATTGCGATACTTACGGAATAGATACGATTTCTTTCGGAACAATGCTTGCCTTCGCTATGGAATGTTATGAAAACGGTCTTATTACCAAAGAACATACCGGAGGACTTGAACTGAAATTTGGAAACATTTCCGCCGTTCTTGAGCTTATTCATCAGATGGCAAGAGGTGAAGGTTTCGGAAAGATCGCAGGTTTGGGTATCAGAGGAATGAAAAAATATTTTGCAGAACACTACGGCGCAGACCCGAAGTTCATGCAGGATATCGGAATGGAGAACAAAGGTCTTGAATATTCTCAATATGTATCAAAAGAATCTTTGGCTCAGCAGGGAGGATATGCTATGACGAACAAAGGACCTCAGCACGATGAAGCATGGCTGATCTTTATGGATATGGTCAACAATCATATTCCTACATTTGAAAACAAAGCCGAGGCGCTTCATTATTTCCCGATGTTCAGGACTTGGTTCGGGCTTATGGGACTTTGTAAACTTCCATGGAACGATGTGGAGCCGGAAGGAAACGCTCAGACCGACGAACCTGCAAAAGTTCCGGAGCATGTTGATAATTATATAACGATCTATAACGCCGTAACAGGCAGTAATATCGATAAAAAAGAAATGATCCGTCAATCCGAAAGAGTATATAATTTCCAAAGGACATTTAATATCAGAAGAGGCTACGGATTGAGAAAACACGACGCTCAGCCGTATAGAGCAGCAGGTCCTGTAACGGTTGAAGAATATAAAAGCCTCGAAGAATTTTACGATAAGCAGATGAAGGATGTCGTCGGGGTAGATCCGAGCGATAAATCCATTGAAGAAAAAATTGCAATCACAAGAAAATACAGAGAAGACCGTTATGAAAAACTTCTTGATGCGGTTTATCTGAGAAGAGGCTGGACGAACAATGGAGTTCCCAAATTAGACCATATTAAAAAATTGGGAATGGATCTTCCGGAAGTAATTGAAGTGTTATCAAAGCATCAGTAAACATGGATACTATAACCGTAAACGGAAATATTATCGAGTGGAAAGATGGAATGACTGTCAGGGGTATATTGACCGTCATGAAATATTCTTTCAGAATGCTGATAGTAAAGATTAACGGCGAAATCGTGAAGAAGGAATATTATGAGACCCGTACTGTTCCCAAAGGCGCGGAAGTGAATGTCATACACTTAATGAGCGGAGGATAAATGTTTAAAACTAACGAATATTTCGGCGGAAAAGTCAAATCTCTGGCTTTCAAAACTAAAGATTGTTCCGCTACCGTAGGCGTGATGGCTCAAGGCGAATATGAGTTCGGTACGACTTCTAAGGAATTTCTAACCGTCACAAGCGGTAAATTGACTGTAAAAATGCCCGGCGACGATGCGTGGAAATCTTATGGACCGAACGAAACGATGATTATTGAGCCGAATATTAAATTTAAGGTTGTTTCGGAAGGCGATTCTTCATATATCTGCCTGTACAAATAGAATGATTGAAATTTTCTCAAAAAATGTAAGCGGGATGACCGAAAAGTTATCCCGTTCGACTATTGCAATTGCGGGATGCGGAGGCATAGGGTCGAATGTTGCTGTTTCGCTCGTAAGAGCCGGTATCGGGAAATTGATCATCGCCGATATGGATATAATTGAGGCTTCAAATCTTAACAGGCAGTATTTTTTTATTGAAGAGATCGGGAAAACGAAAGTATTAACTCTCAAATCAAGATTGGAAAATATAAATCCGGATTGCGAGATCATTTCTTATCACAAAGAACTTACAAGAGATGATGTTTCAGGTATTTTTTCGGGAGCGGACATTATGATCGAAGCTTTCGATAAAGCAGAAAGCAAGCAGTGGCTCATCGAAGAGTGGGGATTTTTATATCCCGATAAACCCATAATATCCGGGAATGGTTTATCAGGCTGCGGTAATTTTGAAAGCATAAAGATCAGACAGGTCGGGAATATCTATTTCTGCGGCGATGGTGTGACCTCTTTCGAGATCGGATTATGTTCGGCCAGGGTGGCGATTGTATCGAATATTCAGGCTAATCTGGCGATTGAACTTATAATGAATAGCAAATAGGCGTATATTATAAAAAGATCAAACTTTATTCTGATCGGGTTTTAGTCTTCGGATAATTCAATCTCCTCAGCTTCTGCTACGATTTCAATCGGACGATGAATGGTTCCTTTTGTCCAGTTACCTTTTGAATATAGCATCAACGCCCAGGCAAAAGTGATGAAGTTACTAATTATCATTGACCACCATAAAGCTTCATAAGGATGTTCTTTCAAAGGAATAGCCATTTTTTCAAAGAAAGGCCGTAACAAAAGTATTGATGCGAAGATCTCGTAATCCAAAATTCTACCCGACATAATATAAACAAGAGGGATTCTGAATGCCCAAAGCCTTGCCGAATTGAGCAGCATATTGTATTTCGTAAATCCAGATCCGTTGAAAACACCCATAAAAACATGGATAATGCCGAATGAAAAAGATGCGACACTCAGTATTTTGAACATTCTGATACCTTTTGAGACCACTTCCGGGTCGTTGACGAAGAACTGCGTTAGATGTCCACCGTAGAAATATATGAGTATGTTTATGGGTGCGAGTAAGATGATGACAGAAATGAATGTTGTTTTAATGCTTTCTTTTGCCCTGTCAATTTTCTTTGCTCCCAGGCACTGACCGACAATTGAAGCGAGAGCGTTGCCCAGTCCCATAGCGGGCATCATGAAAAGGCTTGTGAGTCTGTTGCCGATTGTATGAGCGCTCATAATTACCGTATCATAAGAATTTACGAAGCCTTGAAGAAAAACGAAACCGAAGCTCGTCATTGACATTCCAATAGATGAAGGAAGGCTGATCTTTATTATTTGTTTCAGGATAATTTTATCAGGAATGATTTCGCGGAACTTCGGAACTATTATATGGAGTTTTTTGAATATGAAGACTACCGAAAGTATTGCCGCTACAAATCTTGAGAATAAAGTTGCTATAGCTGCTCCTCTGATTCCCATTGACGGAATGAAGCCGATACCGAAGATAAGTATCGGGTCAAGCATAATGTTGATACCGACAGCAATCAATTGTATTTTCATCGGTGATATTGTATCTCCGAAACCGTGCGCGAAACTCTGATAAAGCATTCCTATGAACATGAACACCATTCCTGAGATTATATATGAAAGATAAATTTCGGAATTTTCAAATATTTGTTCGGGAGTATTTATAAGTTTCAGCACCGCATCTATAAAAGAATAGGCTAAAGCAAGGAAAACGACCGAAAATGTAACCAAAAGTAAAATATACTGGGCAAATATCTTTTTTATTTCGGAAATCCTTCCGGCTCCTTTGTACTGTGCCGTCAAAGATGTTCCAGCGATAGTAAATCCTATGCCGAAGGATGAGATGAAAAAGACCAGCGGAAAAGACATGCCGACAACGGCAACGGCGTCCCTTCCATCGGTAAGTTTTCCAAGCCAGAATGTATCAGTCAGATTATAGAAAGTCTGAAGCAGATTCGCAAGCATGATCGGCAGGGAAAGAGCGATAAGATTTTTCCAGATACTGCCTGTAGTCAGGTCTTTATATTCATGTACCGTTTTCTTCACTTGCCACTCGTATCCGGTCTCTCAATGGCTGATATAAATCCTGGAGTATCCTTAAATTTCCAAACATCGGAAATGACGAGGATAAGTTCTTTAGGCTGAAGGTTAAAAGAGCGTAAATCTCTGATATCCACCCAAAGAAAAACCAGATGATCCTCTTTCGACTCAAAATCATCATCAGAGTATCTGTCATCAGGTAAATATGAGAAATAAAATCCCATTTCATGGCAGGATTTGCCGGAATTATCCTCAAAAACATTTTCGATTGCACACACAAAAAGTCCGCAATTACCGGTAATGCCCAACTCTTCAAACAATTCCCTGTTCAGAGCGTCTGTCACAGTTTCTCCGAATTCTATATGACCGCCCGGCAGAAATGTATAATTTTTATCCTTCTGCTTTGCGAGAAGTATCTTATTATTTTTTATTATTACCGCTCTCGCTATATTTTCAATCACGGAAACTCCAGTCATTTTTCAGTTCTAAAGGTAACAATGTCAGGATTTAATGTCAATAAAAAGAATGGTTAAGAAAACTTGCAGATTATATTATTCAATGAAAAAAAATTATCCTGATTATTTTTCTTTCAT
>JAKLPX010000156.1 GCA_022013635.1 Candidatus Delongbacteria bacterium | reverse complement strand
TTTTATTTATAACAAAATAAATTGACTAAAAGGCAAATGATTTTTATTTTCCACGCGGTAGAAATAAATTAAGGAGAGGGTTTTCGATGAAATACACTTTTAAGGGCGGTTATCATCCACCGGACGGAAAAAGATATTCGGAAAAAATGCTCATAGAGAAAATGCCAAGTCCTAAAATAGCGGCGATCCATCTTCATCAGCACATCGGAGCGCCTTCGAAGGCGATAGTTAATATCGGAGATGAGGTTAAAGTAGGACAGCCTATTTCCGAACCGGGCGGATTTGTATCTGTTCCGGTGCACGCTTCAATTTCCGGAAAAGTAAAAGCGATCGCTAAAATAACCGATGCTGCCGGAAATAAATCCGACGCTGTTATTATCGAAAGCGACGGAAAAGACGAACTGTTTGAAGGAGTGGGACAGAAAGTTGATTATTACTGTTTTTCAGCTGACGAAATAAAGAAAAAAATAGCATCTGCCGGTATAGCAGGTATGGGAGGAGCGAGATTTCCGACCCATGTCAAATTATCACCTCCTGCAGAAAAGAAGATTGATTATATTATTCTGAACGGCGTGGAATGTGAACCTTATCTAACTGCGGATGACAGATTAATGCAGGAAAGTCCCGATACGATCATTGAAGGGCTTAAGCTGATTATGAAAGCGGTCAACGCGCCGAACGGCATGATCGGGATAGAGAAAAATAAGCCTGATGCTATCCGAATAATGAAAGAAAAGACCGAATCGGAATCGAATATTAAAGTTATTGAGCTTGAAGTAAAATATCCTCAGGGCGGTGAAAAGCAGTTAATTTATGCGGCTCTGGGAAAAGAAGTTCCTTCAGGCGGACTTCCTATGGATATAGGCGTTGTTGTTTCAAATGTCGGAACAGCAAATGCCGTCTATGAGGCAATAGCTTTAAATAAACCGCTTTATGAAAGAATCGTATCGGTTACAGGTGAATCTATTATGAACCCGAAAAATCTGTTGGTAAGGATCGGAACTCCGACGACGGAACTGATTGAATACGCAGGCGGGCTGAAAGAGGATGTTTATAAAGTTGTGAACGGCGGTCCGATGATGGGCGCTGCGATGTATGCATTAGATGCCCCTGTTCATAAAGGAACTTCCGGTATTCTTTGTCTGAGCAGGCAAAACGCGGCTGTTTGTGAAGAACACCCGTGTATCAGTTGCGGAAAATGTGTCACCGTATGTCCTTTAAGACTGCTTCCGACAGATATTCAATTAAATATACAGTATAAAAATTATGAACAAGCCGAGAAATTGGGGATACTTGATTGTATTCTGTGCGGAACATGCGCTTATGTTTGTCCGGCAAAGAGAAATCTTGTTCATTATTACAATGTCGGAAAAGCTAAAATTGCCGAAATGAAGAAAAAGAAATAATTTTAAAGAAGGTTTACAGATGGATAAAATGCTAATTGTATCGGCAAATCCGCACATAAGAGACAAAAGTTCGATTACAAAGGTGATGCATACGGTTAATATAACGCTGTTGCCGGCGATCTTCGCGTCATACTGGTTTTTCGGATTCAGAGCGATCTTATTGATCCTTGTAGCTATTGTTTCCTGCGTGATAACGGAAGCAGCCATACAAAAATTCAGAAAAAAGCCTGTAACGGTTTATGACGGCAGCGCTATCTTAACCGGAATATTATTGGGCTTTAATGTTCCTGCCAATATTCCATGGTGGATCGTAATGCTCGGTTCTATTTTTGCGATAGCGATAGCAAAACAGGCTTTCGGAGGCTTGGGATTTAATATTTTTAATCCGGCTTTGATCGGCAGAGCCTTCATGGTGGCTTCATGGCCGGTTCAAATGACATCCAACGCATATTGGACTCAGCCTTATTCAGGCAAAACGATGGATGCGATTTCTTCGGCAACACCTTTAAATCTGGTTAAGACGGCATTAAAAGCGTATCCAAATCAGGAAACTATAAATATTATTAAAGATGCAGGCGTAGGGTACATGGATCTATTTATCGGTAATGTATCAGGCTGTATAGGCGAAACATCGTTTCTGGCGCTTCTCGCAGGAGTGATAGTATTAATCGCATTGGGTATTGTAAACTGGAGAGTCCCGTTGTTCTATATCGGAACAGTATTTATTTTAACCTGGTTAATGGGATATGATCCTGTATTCCACATTTTAGCGGGCGGCTTGGCTTTAGGAGCTTTTTATATGGCGACAGATATGGTAACTTCTCCGATAACAAATAAGGGAAATATTATATTCGCGACAGGTTTGGGATTATTAACCGTAGCGATCAGAATTTACGGAGGGTACCCGGAAGGAGTATCTTATTCAATTCTTTTGATGAATACTGCCGTTCCTCTGATAAACAAATTTACGGTTCCTAAAAAATTCGGTTTTGTCGAACCAAAGAGAGCATAAAAAAGGAGAAAAGATGGGCAATATTATAAAATTATCTGTGATTCTCTTTCTTGTCGGCGGGATTGCCGCTGGAACATTGGCTTTCTACAATTCTTTCACTAAGCCTGAAATAAAAAAACTGAAGGCTCAGGAAGAGGCAGAGGCAAGACAGTATGTTTTGAAAGGGCTTTTCAATGAGGATGTTTTAGAAAATCTGATTTACGATGAAGATGAAATAGAAATCGGCGGTCAGAAGGAAAAATTTTGGAAAGTAAAAGAAAATAAAACAGACGCAAATTATAAGGCGTATGTATTCTTATCAAAAGGTTCCGGTTTTTCCGGAACAGTTGAAACTATGGTAGGAACAGATGCCGAATTGAATATCAATTCAATCAAAGTATTAAAGCATACTGAAACTCCCGGACTGGGTGCCGAATCTCAGACCATTAAGTACGGGGAAACCGAACCTTTTTTTGAAACTTGGTTTAAAGGGAAAAATTCTCTTAAAGTAGTCGTTGAAAAAGACGATTCAAGTTCAAAAGACAAGGTTCAGTCTTTGACGGGCGCTACGATTACCACAAGGGCGGTATGCAAAAGTATAAAGGTTTATGCTGAAGAGATCAAAAAGTAAATTTCAGAACAATCAATCCAAGTTTTCGTCGGCGACTTCGAGCATGTTATTGTAGTTGACATTGAACAACTGAAAAAAGAAGAGCAGGAAAGAAACGCAAAAGCAGAGTCTCAAGTAATTGAGGGAGGCAAATAATGAATTTAATGCAGAATTTTACCAAAGGTTTCTTTAAAGAGAACCCCGTTTTTATTCTCGCACTGGGATTATGCCCCTCGCTCGCCGTTACCACTTCTATTGTGAACGGTATCGGAATGGGTCTTGCGGCCACAGCGGTTTTAATCGGTTCAAGCGCAATAATTTCTATGCTGAAGAAATTCATACCGGCAAGTGCTCGTATTCCGATTTTTATAGTTATAATCGCAACTTTCGTAACGCTGATTGACTTAACTCTTCAGGCTTTCATACCTGCTTTAAGTAAATCTTTGGGACTGTTCATACCTCTGATCGTAGTTAATTGTATCATATTGGGCAGAGCAGAAGCGTACGCTTCAAAAAACTCGGTGTTTAATTCAATAATTGACGCTGTTGGAATGGGAATAGGGTTTACAATTGCTCTTGTTCTTATCAGTGCCGTAAGAGAATTTGCAGGTACCGGTTCGTTGTACGGTTATCCTTTATTTCAATTGGCGGGTATAGAAGGATTTAAAGGCTCGATAATGATGATTCTTCCGCCGGGTGGATTTTTGACAATGGGATTAATACTTGGTTTTCTGCAGTGGAATAAACTTAGAAAAAAAGCAAAAGAAGGGGGTAAATAATGGATTTTTCTCATCTTGTAGTCATAGCCGTTTCCTCCATATTTATAAATAATTTTGTTCTCGGCAGGTTTTTGGGTATATGTCCGTTTATCGGAGTATCAAAGAAATTAGATAGCGCAGTCGGAATGGGAATGGCAGTAATTTTTGTCATGACTTTAGCTTCGATTGTAA
>JAKLPX010000155.1 GCA_022013635.1 Candidatus Delongbacteria bacterium | reverse complement strand
GTATTTTGCGGGTATCAGGAAAATATATTCTTGCAAAAAATTAATAATGATGAGTATCTTGATATTGTAACTTTTTATTCCGATTTTTCCTCAGGGTCTGCAGATAGGTATGTTAGGATAATTGGAAACGATAACGGGCAATTCGAAATGTATCAGGATTTTCCACTTAATAGCGACAAAATATTTTCAGGAATGAATTATGGCGACATAGACGGCGACGGTGATATTGATATCGTTTTTTATTCCAACAGCGGATATTTCTGGGGGTATATGAAAAATGACGGAACCGGACAATTTTCCAGCCCTATTTATTACGATCTTGATGAGCCGCCGGGAGCTATAGCCTGCGGGGACTTAACGGGAAACGGAAAAGAAGAGATATTAGTTGGTAGCGGGACAAAAATTACCATATATAATTCAGTATCAGGAGTATCCGAGTTGACACATGATGCACTGGGCGGAGTAAACGAAATGGCGATTGAAGACATTAATAATGATGGGATAAATGAAATCATCGCGTGCAACTGGTATACACCCGGGACACAAAAGCTTCTGCTAATATTTTCTTGTACAGGCGATGCGATCACACTTATGTACAGCAAATATCTCGACGAAGCTTTAGCATCATTTTTCATAGAAGATTTGAATGGCGACGGCTACTTGGATGTTATATACAATTCGTCGTACTACTACCCTAATTCTGATTACGAAAAATGGCATACTTATATTCTTTTTAATGAAGCAGGTTCTACCTTAGCCGGTCCAGTTAATTATCAAACCTATTTTGGCGATACTCCTAACTACACAAGCACGATAAGGTCATTTGTTGCAGATATTGACGGCAACGGGCTCAATGACATAGTCTCATTAAATTCCAGCTATGCTTACGAAAATGATGTAACGATCTTGTTTCAGACTGAAGCCGGTGATTTTGTTCAGGATCCGCAGACAGGAATAGAAAATCAGGATAATCTTATAAGCAAGGTAGAATTATATCAAAATTATCCTAATCCGTTCAATAATGAAACAATAATACGATTTAGTTTAGACGCGCCATCGGAAGTAAAACTGAATATTCACAACGGGAAAGGAGAATTGGTAGAAAGCATTGTACAAAGCAGGTACGCTCAAGGCATCCATTCCGTAAATTACAGAACGGACGATTTGACAAGCGGAGTATATTATTACGAACTTAAAGTCAACGGCATTCATAGACAGGTGAGGAAGATGCTGTATTTGAGGTAAAACAATGTAAACGGAGGTAGAGTTATGAGCAGGTATTGGTCAACAAAATGTTTCGTAGCTGTAGTAATGTTCTACTCAGCTATACTCTTCGCTGGAATTACAAAGGTTGATGCAAACAGCATTGTCTTGAACAATATTATCGGCGAAGATGTCGGAAAAGTAAATGTGTACGCATCGAACTACACTGTGAATCCTACAAAACCAGTTGTGCTTTGGAGCGGCGACGAGGTAAGCACCAGTTATGGGAACAGCTGGGCTTATTTTGTTGACGATTATCCGCTGGGCAAGTGGCATCACCCTTGCAGGATAATTTTTGTTAACAGTGAAACAGGAGAATACGAGATTTTTGATAAGACAATATTTCCTGTAAATTACGAAACGGAATTCGAACTTATATCCGAAATAGCTAAGACTGATACTCCTGAATTGCCTGTTGTTAATACTGATCAAATTGAAAAAGCACTGCCAAATAGTAACCTATACGCAGTTATCATAAACGGAAGCGAGCATGATGAAGAGCGTTTTTGGAATGATATGTCCGCGATGTATTGCACGCTTATTGATGTTTATGGCTATACGAAAGAAAACATCATCATACATTATTCAGGTTCGCATGGAGATGATCTTGACAATGATGGGATTAATGAGTATTTTTTTAATGCCGATAAAGCAGCTATCGAAGCTACTTTTGCTGAATTGGAATTGCCCTCAAAGCTCGGGCCAGCCGATCAACTATTCATTTATATTGACGGCCACGGATACGGGTCAAGCACAATTCCTGTGATTTCATATATTGATCTTGATGGTGAAGACATCAGGGATAGCGAGTTAGCGGATTATGTCAGAGACATAAATTGTGCGCAAATGATATTCACGATCGGTTGTTGTTACAGCGGTGGTTTTACTAGATCTCTGAATAACACATCTGGTGCCTGCAAGAATATTTCTGTTCATACCGCATCAGACAACACGATGGCATACGCAGAGGCTTGGTTAACTTCGTATAATTATCACGAATACTTTTATTATTGGATAGCTTCTGTGAGAGGGTTTTATCCGGGTGAAAATCCTTATGACGCAACATATTCAGTAGATATTTTCCCAACAGACCAACAAATTCCTGGTCATCCAGGTCCAAAAAATCCGGATACCAATACCGATACATTTGTCCAAATGAACGAAGTGTTTGAATACACAAATGATTTTGATACATGGTCTCCGTACAAATATTTTAATCCCTTAGATACAAGACTGTTTGAATATCCCCAAAATGTTTCTTCAACAGCCTACATTGATAGTCTTTTGACACTAAAAGGATTATCAGGGAGTTTATATCTCACACCACCTGGTCCTACTAAACCTGATCCGATTGAAGAACCTGAAATCCAGAATTTTACAGGTAATTTAATGGTAAATCCGCAGTTGACCATAAAAAGTGGAGTTTATTTATCATATATCGGCGATTACACAATGACTTTTGTACCTGACTTATCGAAATGGCATTATGAAAACGGATTAGTAATTGAAGAGAGTGCCGGATTTGTAATTGACGGTGCCCATGTCGTAGTTGGAGAAGGCTCTCAAATTACAATGTTACGAGGATCATTAATTGAAAGTAAAGGAAACTCTACGATATCAGGCGATATTGTTGTTGAAACAGGCGATATTGTTTCTGTAAATGAAGCATTGATTAGAGTGGCGGATAACTCTTCACTTAGTTTGTTAAATTGTACAGATTTAATTATTCCCGAGGGTACTGAAATTCAAATAGGATTGAATTCAGAATTCAGACTTGGTAATGAATCTAAGCTCACTATTAAAGCAGGAGGCGTGCTCAGGGTCAACAGTGAAGCCAGGTTTATTATCGGGAATGCAACCAACATTGTGATCGAACCCGGAGCAAATGTGATTTTTGAGCCCAGTGCAAAATTAATTGTTGAAGGCAACGCAAAAATAACAGGTACTCTTACTTTCCCTGCTAGTACAACTGCAATATTACAAGCAGGTTCAATTCTTACCGTCGATCAAAATTCAAGCTTAGTTCTTGAGGGCGGAGCGAAAATTGAAGCTTATGAGAATGCTGAGATATTTGTGGAAAGAGGCGGATCATTCTTAGCCGACAATAATACGATAATCCCCATCGAAATAAATTACATACCTGTAACAGGTTCTTGGAAAGGAATTAACTGTGATGCTGAAACAACCGTTATTTTGAAATTAACAAATATTAACGGTGCTCTAATCGGTTTGAGCGGAATTCCTTATAGTATGTTGATAACCCGCAACTGTTCATTTGAAGGTTGCGAGACTGCAATCAGTATTTTGAACTGTAACAATCACGAAATCAGCTACTGCATGTTTGTAGATTGCGAGACTGCAGTCAGTATTGAAGGCTGCAATAATTACGAAATAAGCTACTGCGTCTTCCAAGGTATGAACAAAGGCGAAGGCATAGTATTGACTCAGTCTTCGGGAAATATTACCAGGAATCATATATCGAATTACGATAAAGGAATATCAGTGATAAACTCATCACCGTATATCTTCAACAATACAATATACGATAATCTAACTTACGGTGTATATTCTGCCGGCTATGCATCGCTTCCTCAGCTTATTCCTTTATATACTTATTATCCGCCTTTCAATAATACAATAAAGAATAACGGGCTGGGAAACGAAGACGGCGCTCAAATATGTCTTGATTTAAAAGGTATGGTATATCTAAATAACGGGATAAATAATATTTATTCCGAACCGCTGAATGTTACTCCGACCGTACCCTGCATCAAAACATTACCGGAATTCGTACCACGCAACAAAGCGGTTAATCCGCCTAATTTCAAATACAAAATACTTGCCGAATTAAATTACTGGGGCAGCACCCAGCCAAGCGGCAGTTTTTTTGATTTGAAGACGGGCTATACCATAGACTTTTCGCCATACAGTACAGCAGATTATCCAAATTACATACCACCTTTCCCGAATCCGCAACCCGGACTGCCCGAACCACCAGTTGAAATACTTTTGCTTGCAAGCGCGATTGAAGATGAATTCAACGGCAAATATATAGAAGCAAAAGACAAGTATGAAACTTTGATCTCAGAATATTCTAAAACCAATGAAGCAATGGTAGCGTACGCTAAACTGCCGAACATATATTTGAGACTCGGTCTTGATTTGAATGAGATCAACACTTTGTATGATAATGTTCTGGCTTCAAATGAAAAAGATACCAACATCAATTTCTTCAAAGAGCTTAAAGTATCGGCATTTTTGAAGAATAAAGAGTATGATCCTGCCATTGCTCTTGCGCAGGAAATGATGCTAGCTGCCTCTTCTGAAGGCGAAGCTATGCTTTCGCAAAAAGACATTGATATCGCAAACAGATTAAAAGGGACATCCGGCAAGGGTGGGAATATAACCAACGGATACGAAACTCCGTCTGATATCACTGAAAATATACTCCCCACCGAGACTGTGCTTTACCAGAATTATCCGAACCCGTTCAATCCTGTTACGCAGATTAAATTCGCACTCGCAAAGACTTCTGAAGTAAAACTTAGTGTTTACAACATCAGCGGTCAGAAAGTAGCTGAGCTTGCAAAGGGTTCAAAACAAGCCGGAATACACACAGTTGATTTTTACGGAAGCCGATTCAATTCTGGTGTTTATTATTACACACTTGAAGTTGAAGGTATATCTCTAACTCAGAAAATGATTCTAATGAAATAATCCTGTAGCTATAAATACCAAATCCAGAGGCGGCAAAAACCGCCTCTTTCTTTTGCTTCTATAT
>JAKLPX010000154.1 GCA_022013635.1 Candidatus Delongbacteria bacterium | reverse complement strand
AAAATGTAAAAAATTGTTCAAGGAAAAAAAAAAATCCTCTAAAAGTAGGATGGTATGAAGAAACAGATTTTTCAAAACCGCCGGCAGAAAAGGATTCAACTTTCGATTATTCTAAAATAGATCTTCGGAAATTCAGATTTACAAAAAATATGCTTAATAAAACTGCCGAAGAAGTATTGACAGAAGAACAAAAAATCAAATTGAAAGAACCGAAACCTTATGAAATAAAATTTACTCCTGATATTATTACTGTCAATGCCGGATACTCTACAGGTTACGGCGTCGTCGGATCCGCCTATCTTCAATTTTCCGATTATCTTTCCAATCACAGCTTTGTTATACTTACCGATTTGAATCAGGACCTTTTGAATTCTAATCTCGGACTATATTACTATTTTCTTAAGAAAAGGATGAATTTCGGAATAGGTTTAAGTCATGATGTAGTTTACTATTATGTTTTAAACAAGGATTATGACCCGGTAAACGACCCTAGAGAATATATAGATTACAGAGACAGACTGCTGGGTTTCCATCTGATGGCACAATACCCTTTCAGCAGATATACGAGGGTTGATTCTGATTTTAATGTCAAAAGCATAGTTAATGAAGTCTATGATTGGAGTAAAGAATCTTACCGGCACGACAGCACAAATACCCTTTTAACACTGGGCAGCGGTTTCAGCTATGATAATGTAATCTGGGGATATTACGGACCCGAAAACGGAACAAGGATTCAATTAAACGCCCTGCATACATCAGAAGCCGACGACCCTTTGGCAAAAGAGACAAGTACAATCGAATTTACTACTTTTACTCTTGATTATCGTAAGTATTTGAGGGTTAAGGGAGATTATCATTTTGCTTTCAGGTTTTCAGGAGGAATAAGCGAAGGAAAAACCCCTCAGCAGTTTTATTTGGGAGGTTTGTCGAACTGGCTTAATTACAGGTACAATTCCGATTACGAATTTGATACAGTTGTTGACAAATATTATTCTTCAAGGGAATACCCTTTAAGAGGTTTCAGACTTTTGGAAAAATCCGGTAACAGATACGCGCTGTTAAATACGGAATTCAGGTATCCGTTCGTAAAATATCTTCTCTTGGGATTCCCGCTTCCTGTAGCTTTGGGAAATATTAACGGAGTAGTTTTTTCCGACTTCGGAAGCGCATGGACAAATGAGGATTTCAGAGGTGTTATAAGTTTACCGGACGGAAGTCATAAACTTAACGACCTTTTATTTTCGTCGGGCATCGGGTCGAGGATGAATGTCGGATATTTTATAATAAGATACGATGTTTCATGGACCTGGGATTTTAATTCAGCCTGTTCAAAACCATGGCATATTTTCAGCCTCGGCGCAAATTTCTAACTTAACCGGAGATTATTATGATTCATATAGCGCCTTCACTGCTTTCTGCTGATTTCAGAAATTTGGAAAATGAAATCAAAAGCGTAAAAGATTCCGGAGCGGATTTTCTGCATCTTGATATCATGGACGGTCATTTTGTTCCGAACATTACATTCGGACCTTTTATTGTTGATTTCTGCAGAAAAACAACCGATCTGACTCTTGATGTTCATCTGATGATCGAACAGCCTGAAAAATATATCGGGGATTTCGTTAAAGCAGGTGCTGATATTATTTCGGTTCATGTCGAAGCATGTCCTCACCTTCACAGGCAGCTTCAATTCATCCGCTCTTTCGGAATTAAATCCGGCGTAGCAGTCAATCCTGCTACGGAAATTGATTTTCTTGATTATGTTATAGATGATCTTGATATGATATTATTTATGACCGTTAACCCCGGATTTTCAGGTCAGAAATTCATTCCTTCGGTATTGAAAAAGATTGAACTTTTTAATAACAGATACCGCGCTTCTTTGAAAGATGATTTTATCGTTCAGGTTGATGGCGGAGTCAACGACAAGACCTGTAAGCTTTTAACCGACAGCGGAGTAAATTGTCTCGTATCGGGAAATTATTTCTTTAAGCATCCTGACAGAAAGGAAGCCGTAAAGGTATTGAAAGGAGAAATTCTATAAATAGAATGCACGCTTTATTCGATATAGTAGAAACGGAATTATTGCCGTTTGTATCGAAACCTCTAAGATATTCCGGCGCAGAAAAAAATACAATCGTAAAAGATCATGAAGGCAAAACCAGTATCGTATTGATCTATCCGGATAAATACGAGATCGGAATGTCGTACAAAGGCTTCCATATATTATACCACATTCTGAATAAAAGAGAAGATATCGTCTGCGAAAGAGCTTTCATTCCTGATAAAGACGCCTGTGAACTGCTCAGGAAAAAAGACATACCGCTTTTCGGCCTCGAAACAAGAACTCCTATAAATGAATTCGATTTCGTAGGAATAACTCTCCCTTATGAACTCTGCTTTACAAATATTTTAGAGATACTCGAATTAAGTAAAATTCCGGTTTATTCAAAGGATAGAAAAGGAACAAGCTCTTTGATCTTAGGCGGAGGAATAAATGCGGTGAATCCGGAACCGGTTGCAGATTTTTTTGACCTGTTTCTGATCGGTGACGGCGAAGATAAGCTGATCGAATTAATTGACGGATATAAAAAATTCAAATCATCTGAGAATGACAGGATTGAACTCCTTAAAAAAGTATCCGAAATTGAAAGCATTTATGTTCCCGCCTTATTAACGCCTGCTGTCAAAATAAAAAAAGCAGTAGCGTTGCTTAAGCCCGAAAACTATACAGAATCGCCTATAGTTCCTTTACTTGAGATTACTCAGGACAGGATATCAATAGAAGTTATGAGAGGATGCAACCGAGGCTGCAGATTTTGTCAGGCAGGTTATTATTACCGTCCTTTAAGGGAAAGGTCAATTGAAGACCTTGTTAAGCAGTCTGTAAAAATGATCGCTCATTCCGGGTGGAAAGAAATATCATTGCTTTCGCTGTCAACTTCCGATTACACAAATATCGAACCTTTGCTTGAGATACTATATGAAAGATGTTTAAAAAAAGGAGTCAGGCTGTCATTTCCTTCGATGCGGGCAGAGTCATTTACGCAGGAAATAGCCGTAATGGCGTCTTTAGGCAGAAAAACTACTTTTACTTTCGCTCCCGAAGCAGGATCCGAAAGAATGAGAATGATAATCAATAAACCTATTGAAATTTCGTCAATAATTGAAGTTATGTCACTGATATTAAAGCTGGGCTGGAAGAATATAAAACTTTATTATATGATCGGTCTTCCGTTTGAAACCGACGAAGATATTATTGAAATGTCAGAAATGATAAACGACATCGGCAGATTCAGCAACAGCTACGGGAGAGTGAATATCAATGTTTCGATATCGCCTTTCAATCCGAAGCCGCATACACCGTTCCAATGGGCGGAACAGTTCCCGTTAAAAATATTCAAAGAGAGAATAGGGATACTCTTATCGCATATCAGAAATAAAAATGTCAAAATGACATGGCGCGATCCTGAGGTTTCGGTACTTGAAGCGATTTTTTCAAGAGGCGACAGAAAATTATCAAAAGTCATTTATGAGGCTTACAAACAAGGCGCTCTATTTGACGCATGGTCCGAAAGTTTCGACTTTGAATTATGGATGAAAGCATTCAAGAAATGCGGCATAAATACTTCTCAATATTTATCACAAAAAGATATAAGTGAACCTTTGCCGTGGGATTTTATAGATATCGGAGTGAAAAAGGAATTTCTAGTTGAAGAATGGGAGAAAGCACAAAACGAATCGCTTACAAAATATTGTATAAAGTCATGCTCTAAATGCGGAATTGAAAGATATTTCAAGTGTAAAGATCTGTTAACAAAAAAAGTAAAATCAGTCGGATTTAAAGACATTCTCGAAAAACATTCGGAACCGATTGTCCATAATCTTAATCCGGTTCCTAAAGCCGATATCCGCTACAGAGTCAAATTCAGAAGACTGATTTCTTCAAGGTTTGTGTCTCAAAGGAATCTGAATGCGTATATAGAAAGAGAATTATTTATACATGACATTCCGATAGCTTTTTCAAAAGGTTATCATCCGATGCCTGTGATGAGCTTCGGTCATCCTCTCCCCTTCGGATTCACTTCAGATGTCGAATTTGCCGATCTGGGATTTAAGGAAGATTACTCCGGTAATATCGAAGCGGATATGAGAAAGGTTTTCAGCAATATTATGGAATTTATTGCAGTTAAAAAACTTGCAGGAAAATTTACGCCTTTAATGTACTTTGTTGATTACAGTGAATACTTAGTTATAATCCCCGATGATTCGGCTGAATATTTTACCGAATGTATTTTAAAATTCAGAGCTAAAAAGAAGCTCTTATTTAAACGCGAGCAGAAAGATAAGATCAAAGAGATTGACCTTGTTCCATATATGGAGAAGCTTGAGTTTGACGGCGACAATATTATCGTGGGTATAAAATTTATTGACGGAGCTTCGGTAAAAATGTCCGAGATATTCAAGCACATTTTCCACATACCTGAAGAAGAGTATTACAGGTATCCGATCAATAAGATAAAAACAGGAAAGCTATCCGAAGCAGGGCTTATAGACCCGTACGGAAATTAAAAGCAAATTGTACCAAGCTGAATTATTTATATCTTATAAAAACTTTTCCCATCTTAATGATTTTTGCTATTATTGAATTTTTCAGCCTTATTTTTCATATAACTTTTGCAATTACCCTCTTTCCTGCTTTTTCAATAACTTCTTTATGACTTTTTTTACCTGCATTTTCTATATCAAGCAAATAGATATAATGACTATTCGTAATGAGTCCACATTCTGATGATCTTTACGATTTTTTCCTGCTCATAAACCTGATATACCAGGCGATGTTGTATATTAATTCTTCTTGAATATGCCCCGTTCAGATCACCGACAAGCTTTTCGTATTTCGGAGGATTTTGGAAAGGGTCTTCAGATACAATTTTCAGCAAGTCCAAAGCTTTTTCTCTCAAGCCGGAACTTTTTAACTTTGCAGCATCTTTCCTGGCTTGTTTTGTATATACTAATTTCCACTTCACCAGTCAAGTTCCGTATCGCATTCATCAATCGGTGTCTCAAGACCTTCTTTAATAGACTCTCTCATATTGGGGATTGAAAGAAGGTATAAAGTTTCATTTATTGCCGACCAGTCATCTTCAGATATCAGCACGGCATTTCCCCTTTTGCCTGAGATGAGAATTGTTTCGTGCGATTCGTTTGTCATATCAACAAGTTTATATAAGTTCTTTCGTGCGTCAGTTACATTTATTGTCGTCATAATTGATACCTCCTTATAATATTAAGGTACGGATTATCGTACGCTTTGTCAAGAAGATTTTTCTTAAAATTATAGAATTTAATTTTCATGCGGGTAATATCATCTGAGGTCGGATTATCCCTGCTCTAATCTGGGTTCTTCCGGTGATACTGATTTCTCTATCCTGATAGCTTTTTAAAAGTGAAGAAACATCATCTTCAAGGTTTACATTACCGAATCCTTTGATAAGCACTAGAGAGAAACCAAAATGTTCATCTCCTGTGAAGGCTACATTCAATTCGTTTTTACAGAACAATACCCAGTCTTTATTATTTATTGAAGGCGCGATCATTCCACTCACTTTTAATTTCACAGCCAGTTCAAGTGTCTCTAAATTGATGCTGTCATGAAAGACCAGTATTTTAGATTCCAAATTCATGGAATTGTCTGTTGAAGATTTAAGATCATTTATAAATCTCCGTAAATTGTCTATATAATACACATCCCCATAAGTCTCCCCTCCAAAACCTGTAGCACCCTGAATAACGGCACATTTGGATGCGACTGTAACACTTTTTCCATCTTCCACAGATACGACTTCACCGCTTACGAAAGCTTTGAGCAGATAAGGGATAACTACATTTTCTATTACAACAGTTCCGTTAGTTTTGTCTATTTTCTTAATTATACCTTTGATCGGTGATTTTAGAATTTTTGGGTACCTGCCTATTTTCATGCCTATAATATGATTTTCCCTTACGGTTTCACCCTCATGTACATCCAGATACAAACTGACATATTTATTTTTCTGATCAAAAAATTTTGCCGCTTCCAATTCAACTTTCTGATTCTGTTCAAGTATTTCAAAAGCTATCAGCCCTACATCATAATAGATGCCTGCTACAGTTCCGCTTCTCTGCGCAAGAAAGTCTTTTTCTACAGGATCTTTTCCTTTTTCGTAAGAAATTCCTCTAAAAAGTACATCTCCCGTTTTTACATACTGACCTATCTTAACCTTCATTCTTCTTTTTATATCTGCAACCGGATAATCTTTTTGAGCATTTAGTAAGTGATTGTAATCAACATAAAAATATTCCTGCGTGATCGATTCGTTTTTTCCTATGAGCTCGCCGGCTTTAACAGTATCACCTTTTTGAACAAGAATATTTCCGTTGTGAGGTAAAGTGCCTGTAAATTCTCTTAATTCATAGAATATATCAGATCGATTGATCGTATTTAACGGTATATTAGACACAAAAGTACCATAATTAAATTGAAATTCTTTTATACCTGATTTTGTAAGAGGATCGTTAATAAAATATTGTTCTCTGCCTCTACAGTCAATTAAGACAGGCAGATCGGTTTTAATTTTTTGAAAAGATGAGGTTCTTTCAACTCTGATATAGCGGCTTGCACTTGTTATATCAAAATCTCCTCCGCCCGGAGAATAAATCATCTGTCCCCCGGTCAACACAAATGTCTGACCAGTTATGTTTTCCTTTAGATGAATTACAGGTTTGTTCGGCTTGATCTTACCTATCGGAGCAATAACATAAGCGATAGTTTCCAAACATTCTCTTTCAAACATTTCAAGCGCATTTTT
>JAKLPX010000153.1 GCA_022013635.1 Candidatus Delongbacteria bacterium | reverse complement strand
TTTTCAGGATATAATGATTTCGGAAAAGCCTTCCGATGAAAAAAACTATGATTTAGTTCAAAGATATACTAAAATGCTGGAAGAACAGATCAGGCTGGAGCCGTCACATTATTGGTGGATACATAAACGGTTCAAAACAAGACCGGAAAATGAATACAAATAAAAAAGACCCGATTTCAGGGTCTTTTTTTATACTATTTGCGAATATTTATACTATAATGGTTTTACCTGCTTTGATACAGCCGGTACAAGCTTTGATTTTAATGCTTTCGCTGTCTTTTTTAATCCTGACAACCTGAAGATTAGGATAGAAAACTCTTTTAGACCTTCCGGTGATATTTATACCTACCCCACCTTTCTTTTTTGCCATACCTCTTCTGCAAAACGAACCGCCGAAAACAGGTCCTTTACCGCAAATGTCGCATATTCTTGACATGATAACCTCTTTATTTCAATAAATTAATCCCTCAATCCGAGCCTAAACCCAACGATGTGGAAATATAATTCTCAATAAAAATAATTGCAAGATAAATTTCACATTATTTTTGTTGCTTCAAGATTATTTTAGTGTTAATTTATAATGTACAATAATTTAATTAAAGGAAACATTGCGATGTTTGAAAAAATAATTAATCTTATAAAACAAAGGACAAAAGTAAACTTTGACGCTTCGGTTTTTAATGATCCTTTTGCAACTCAGATTGAATGGTCGCCTGCCGCAAGAGGCGGCGCAAATTTTAGAACGCACAAATTGGTTCAGATAAATATAAACAGGATTGAGTTTAAAGCCGGGCTGTTCTTAAAGTTTTTCGCGGGTTCATTTACACTTTTCGGAATTATGTTCGCCACTATTATTCCGTTCGTAATTCTTAAACAGCAGGATGTAAATCCATTATTTATGATAATTCCTTTATTGTTCGGATCAATTTTTGCGCTTATAGGTTATTTTATTTATAAATATTCTTGTAGTCCAAGAGTATTTGACAAGGGCATGGGATTTTATTGGAAAGGAAGCGAAGAGCCGAATCAGATGATAAATCCGGAATATCAGAAATATATAAAATTAAATGAAATTCATGCAATTCAATTAATCTCCGAATGGGTAAGAGGAAATAAGACTTCATATACGAGCTACGAATTGAATATAGTGATGAAGGATAAAAGGAGGATTAATGTAATTGATCACGGAAACCTGAAATCCATAAGAGAAGACACTTCATCCCTTGCAGAATTTTTAAATGTTCCTGTTTGGGACGCAACAGGTGAAAGAAAATGAGATTAAGAATAAGAAATGGGAGGTTTAAAAACCTCCCTTCTCTTATAGTTGTAATATTTGCAGCCTAGTATTTTGCTAAATCACCAACTACTTTCTCTACTTCATCTAATATTTCACCGGATTTAACAAGTGCTTTCATTGCAGTATGGTCGTCATATAACGGTCTGTCAATATCTAAGAAATCAACATATTTTCTTATAACATCTTTTGCTGTCTGTGTTCCTTTTCCGAAGCTATATTCTTCTTTTCTGAAATCCAGGGCCTGAGCCGCAGCCATGAATTCTATACCGAGAATACCGTAAGCATTATCAAGTATCTGGAAATTCTTAATTGCGGTATTCATTCCCATTGATACGAAATCCTCCTGATCGGCCGCTGCAGGAATTGACTGAATACAGGCCGGAGCAGAAAGTATTCTCTGTTCGACTATAAGCGTATCTGCCGTATATTGGCTTAGCATAAGTCCGGAGAACATACCTGCACCTTTAGTTAAGAAAGCCGGTAATCCCACGCTTAAAGCAGGGTGGTTAAGTCTGTTCATTCTTCTTTCGGACATAACACTGACCATTGTAACACAATACCCTGCCATATCCATCGGTACAGCAACTGGGCTTCCCTGAAAATTAGCGCCTGAAAGCTGAATGTTCTTATCAGGGAAGAATATCGGATTGTCACCGACTCCGTTAAGCTCAATCTCCACTTGAGAACGGGCGTAAGCCAATGCATCGTGGGCAGATCCTATTACTTGAGGCGCTGATCTCATGGAATACGCATCCTGAACTTTACACTTTACTCTTTGTTCCTTTAGATCTCCGCCGCTGACGATCTTATTTATTGATTCAGCGCTTCTTACTGCTCCTTTAAATCCTCTAACTTCATGAAGTAGTCTTGAGTATGGTTTCATGTTAGCTTTAAGTGCCTCAAGAGACATTGCAGCAGCAATCTCGGCCTGCTTTAACCACCTTTCGGCATCGTAAAGGAAGATGGCGCTCATTGCTGTAAGCACATTCGATCCGTTAATGGTTGCAAGCCCGTCTCTTGCTTGTAAACCCGGAACAGGGATTCCGGCAAGGTCCATAGCTTTTTTTGATTCCATCAATTCACCTTTGTAATAAGCCCTTCCTTCACCCATCATCAATAACGCGATCTGAGACATCGGAGCTAAGTCGCCGCACGCGCCTACCGATCCCTTCTGGCATACAAAAGGAGTAACCCCTTTGTTCAGAAGGTCAACAAGAGTCTGTGTTATTTCTATACGGTTTCCTGAATTGCCGTGCGCATGAACATTGATCCTGCCGAGCATTGCTCCGCGGACATACTCTATCGGCGCTGGGTCTCCTATGCCGGCGGCGTGATTATACACCAGGTATTTCTGAAAATCCTGTACCTGATCATCATCAAGAACTACTTCGGAGAACTCTCCTATACCGGTATTTACGCCGTACATGATTTCTTTTGCTATAATTTTCTTTTCAAGCATTGCCCTGCACACATTGATTCTTTTCTCCGCTTCTGGGTGCAGTTCAATTTTTTCATTGTACCTTGCGACTTTTACAATGTCTTCGATTGTAAGTCCCGAACCTGTTATTAGTACAGTCATTTTTTACCTCTTTTTAATTAAAGTTAAATAGTTAATTTTCCCGATATGTTTTCAGCGGCTTCCAATACTGCTCCCGATGTAACAAAATTATTTAATGTGACAATGTCGGGATGAATGAATCTGTCATTTTTCATGAATTTGACCTTGCTTCGAATAAGTTTATAAACGCTTCCGGTTGCTTTTGACGCTTTTTCGGGATCTCTGAAATCAAGAGCCTGAGCGGCGCATAAAAGTTCGATCGAAATTACATTCCCGACATTATCAAGTATTTCAAGAAGTTTTCTTGCCGCATGAGTTCCCATGCTTACATGATCTTCCTTATTTGAAGATGTCGGTATCGAATCTACTGAAGCCGGATGAGCCAGAAC
The DNA here is from genome assembly GCA_022013635.1 of Candidatus Delongbacteria bacterium. Lineage (GTDB taxonomy): Bacteria > UBA4055 > UBA4055 > UBA4055 > UBA4055 > JAKLPX01. The sequence continues at coordinate 1,948 of JAKLPX010000153.1, read as the reverse complement.
TTTGTTCTCGCTTACGAGAGCGGCAGCAGTAACCTGAGTCATCATGTGACCGGAATTGATACCTCCGTTATTAATTAGAAACGCCGGTAATTCATCGTTTGTTGCGGCATCAAGCATATATTCTATCCTTCTTTCGCTGATGCTGGCCAATTCGCTTATTGCGATTCCCATAAAATCCATTACGAATGCAATGGGTTCTCCATGAAAATTACCGCCGGATATAATGTCGTGATCATTTTCAAAAACAAGCGGATTATCGGTAACGGAATTCATTTCAATCTCAACGGTTCTTTTTACATGATTGAAGGTGTCTTTTACAGCTCCGTGAACCTGGGGAATGCATCTCAAACTGTACGCATCCTGAACTTTACTGCATTTTATATGAGATTTGATTATGTCGCTGTCCTTTAAAAGTCTGCGGATATTTTCCGCTGTGTCTATCTGTCCCGGATGCGGTCTGGCATCCTGTATTCTTTTATCAAATGCGGATAATGTTCCTCTGAGAGCTTCAAGCGTCATAGCACCCGTAATATCAGCGGTTTTAATAAGAGTATTTGCTTTCAGAAGACATACTGCGGCTATTGATGTCATTACTTGAGTACCGTTGAGTATTGCCAGCCCTTCTTTCTGCTGAAGAACAAGCACTGCAATATCGGCAAGTTCCATTGCCTTTTTTCCAGAGATCAGTTTCCCTTTGTAAAACGCTTTTCCCTTACCCGTCATGACCAAAGCCATGTGGGAAAGGGGAGCAAGATCACCTGAAGCTCCAACAGAACCTTTCTCCGGAATGTACGGAATCACGCCGTTATTTATCATTTTAATAAGTGTAAGCGCAACTTTGTATCTGACTCCGGAATAACCTTTTAGAAAACTGTTTAATTTCAACAGCATCACGCCTTTGACAATGTCTTCCGGCAATGGTTTGCCTACACCTACGGCATGCGAAAGAATGATATTCTTCTGAAGCCTTACTGTATTTTCCTTATTGATCACTACACTGCTGAATTTTCCGAATCCTGTGTTGATTCCATATTTGACTGTTTCATTTTCAATTATTTCTTCAACGATCTTTCTGCAGCGTTTTATTTTGTTCTCAGAATCCTTAGTTATTGAAACGGTATAACCGCCGTAAACAATCTTTTTCAAATTGTCTAAGTTAAGATTTTTTCCGTTAAGTTCTAGTGTTTTCATCTTGGATTTCTCATAAAATCAAACCGGCCGAATAATCGGAAGGCTGGTAAAATGTTCGATACATTTCTTTACTCAATTGTAATTAAGACTTTAGTCGTGTTTTTCACGATTTCTCTACCGACAGAAGGAAACGAAAATGAAGTTTCTGAAAAAATGTTCTTGAAAACATTTTTAACGGCTCCAGAAAAGGTAAGATTGAACGAAGATTTGAATGATTGTGAGCTTTGTTGAAGAGTATTGCCGTCTTTATCCAACAGTTTTACTACAATAAGAAAATTACCGACATTATTTTCAAACAATTCTCTTTCATCCAATACTTTAGTCGCATTTGGATTATATACACCATCGTCTAATAATCCGCTCGGACCGCCTGTTGAGAATTTCTTGATTAATTCGGAAGTCATCGAATATACATCCGGAGCAAGAGTTAATCTTAAATCCATCTGAATGTCAAAATGCGATCCGTCGTTTCTAGGAGATAATTTGGTTGAAATGATTTCTGTAGCGTAACTTTTTGAAATTTTTCTTGTTATCATATACTGTTTTCTGAAAGCAGAACTGTTTGAATAATCGGTATCAAGTAAATTAAATGCAAATATTCCATCTCCGTAAAAATAGGCTAAAGCTTTATCGTAAGAATCTTTTGCAACAGTATTCGTAGGATCTTCTTTATACGCTTCTTCAAAAAAGTCTGCGGCACCTTTATAATCTTTGTTCCTTAGGCTGATCTTTCCTTTGTAAATATTTGCAACTCCGG
>JAKLPX010000152.1 GCA_022013635.1 Candidatus Delongbacteria bacterium | reverse complement strand
TCAGTTCAAGGCTACATGGCAAGAAAAAACTAAAAGTGCAGAACATCAAATTATGATATCAAATGAAATAGATGAACAGATAGAACCTAAAATATATGCGCGGATTGATAAAATCGAATTAGACAACAAGATGTGCATTAAAGTTACTTTTGAAGGCAGTGATAAACCTTATTTTGCGAAAGGAATTGCTTATATAAGAGTAGCTGATGAGGATAGAAAGCTTTCGCCTTCCGAACTTAAAAAATTCATCATAAGATCTAATGATTATGCAGGATTGTGGGATAAGGAAGTTTCTGAAGTTTCCGTGGATGAAGTCAATAATGAAACTTTAAGGCAATTTATTTATCTTGCCGAGCAGTCCGGCAGACTTAAAGTTGGAGGTTTGGGGTTTACTGAAGTACTTAAATTCACAGAGATTACACTAATCCAAAATCAAATGAAGTAGCTATTTTTAAGGATAGAATTGAAATATTTAACCCTGGCACATTTCCTGAGGGATTGATTCCGCAGGATTACATCACCGGCAATGAGAAATCGCATCTCAGAAATCCCAAGATCGCAGAAATTTTCTATTATGCAACCTCAATTCCGAAAGAATGTTTTAAGGAGCACAAAGATAAAAAAGGCTTTTGGGTTATTCCGGAATATTGTTTTGCAGTAAAATTGAAAGATCAATTACTTAAACTGTCAAGTGAGCATAAATCTGTAAAATGGGTCAGCTACGATGAGGCGTTATCATATTTAAAGTATGACAGTAATAAAACTGCGCCCAGGGAATTAAAGCAGAGATTATTTGAAGATAGGTAGATAAGGATTTGGTAAAAATGGAAAAGTTTTGTATATTGCATTGAATTTAAGAAGTGAGGGAATCTATGATAACGGAAGAATTAAAAAAAGAGACTATGAAATTAAACCCTATAGATAAAGTTCATCTTGTGGAGATGATCTTACAAAGTTTAAATGAGATTGATCCTGAGATTGAAAAAGCATGGGTGGCCGAATCTGAAACCCGTTACGGTGATTATAAAGCCGGTAAATCGCAGACCGTTTCTTTTGATTCTATCAAAAAGAGACTGAATAAATGAAAATCGAGTTTTTACCTCCGGCTGATGACGAATTAGAAGATGCAATAAATTATTATAACGACCAGCTGCAAGGTTTGGGTGATCAGTTTTATAATGAATTCGAATCAGGAATTTTGCTTATAAAAAAGTTTCCAAACTTTTGGGATAAGGTCGGAACAAACACTAGAAGGTTTATTCTTAAGCGTTTCCCTTATCTGATTTTTTTTGTGCCTGAGAAAGATAGAATTATAATAACTGCCGTAGCTCACCAGCACAGGCATCCGGATTCTTATAAATGGGTGTCGAAGGAAAAATAGCCGTAAATCGAAAAATAAATTAATCCATGCGTGAAAGATACCAAATACTTGTAATGTATGACTGTTACAAAATGGGGCTGATATTAATCAAAAAAATAAGAATGGCGTGGATGTTTTAACAGTAGCCAAAAAAACGAAGAATAATCCCGAAATGATTAAATTATTACAGGATTACGGTGCTAAATAAAAAACAGATTAGCTCTTGTTGCAATTGTCAGAGAATCTGTTGTTGAGGCTCGTGGAACTGTTGCGGTAAATGTGTGACATTTATTCAGATTTCCTCGTTATATTTGCTCCGATGCTGTTAAGCTTTTTTTCAATATCCTGATAACCTCTGTCAATCTGCTTGATATTTTTGATGATACTGGTTCCTTTAGCTGTTAAAGCGGCAATTAGCAATGCCATTCCGGCTCTGATGTCAGGTGATGATAATTCCACAGGTTTAAGCTTTTCCGGTCCTGATATCACTACTCTATGCGGGTCGCACAACACGACTTTTGCACCCATTCTGATCAGCGAATCAACAAAGAACAATCTGCCTTCAAACATCTTTTCATGAATCATAACGGTGCCTTTTGAAAAAATTGCCGAAACAACCATAATGCTTGTCAAATCTGCTGGAAAAGAAGGCCAGGGCTGATCTGAAATTGTAGGGATTTTCCCGCCGAAATCGTCTTTTATTTTCGGTTTCTGGTTTCCGGGAATGTATATATCTTTACCGCGGACTTCGTACTTAATACCCAGTTTGCTGAAAGACGGAAAAATAACTTCCAAATGATGTGTGTAAGAATCTTTTATCGTTATACCTTTACCGATTACAGCCGCCATTCCCATGAATGATCCGATTTCTATATGATCAGGAAGAATCCTGTGCTTGGTACCATGTAATTTTTTTACTCCTGTAATATCAAGTCTGTTAGATCCTACGCCTTTGATATCCGCGCCCATTGATAAAAGCATTTTGCACAGGTTTTGTACATGTGGTTCGCACGCAGCGTTGTAGATCAAAGTTTTCCCCGGCGTGAGAACAGCAAGCATAACGGCGTTCTCCGTAGCCATTACAGACGCTTCATCAAGCAATATGTCCGCGCCTTGTAATTTAGCGGCATAGAGAATGTATTCATTCCCGATCTCGTTAATTTTAACTCCGAGCTTTAAAAAAACAAGCAGATGTGAATCAATTCTTCTGGCACCGATCTTGTCACCGCCTGTTGACGGCAACGGAACGCTTCCTTTTCTTAATAACAAAGGGGCAAGAAAAAGTAAAGAAGACCTTATCTTTGATGAAAGATTTCTGCTAAGCGAGTTTTTGGATATTTTTTCAGCTTTAAATCGGTACGAATTATCTTTGATCTTATTAACTTCGCAGCCAAGGTCTTTGGCAATATCAATC
>JAKLPX010000151.1 GCA_022013635.1 Candidatus Delongbacteria bacterium | reverse complement strand
TATTTTTTTTAATAATTTTTGATATATCTTTTAATTCTTCAATAAGATCATTGACAAATTGTAGTTCTTTATTGTTCTGATAAGTGTATAAACTTAACTGATTCGAAAGACTTATAGATAGTTCATTATAATCATTATTTTCTTTAGCGATCTTATATTGTTCCAAATAGCATTCTTCTGCTTTATCATACAGTTGTTTTAGGTAAAATATACTGCCTTTTATACCGAATCCTTTTGCCAAAGCTGTTTTATCATTCTCTGAAACCACTCTTTCTATAAATTCGTTAATATCTTCAAGAGCCGCATCAAAATTGCTTAAATTCATATTTCTTCTTATTCGTGCCTGATAATAATCAAATGACGATTTACAGTTCCCTGATTTTTCATAATTTTCTATAGCCATGATAAAAAAACTATCGGCTTTATCGGTTTTTGCAAGCACATAATTAATCATTCCCAAATAAAACTGAGCTTTAGCAGATTTTTCCGGGAAATTGAATTTATCTGCAATTTCTATACTGTTTGAAAGCATTTTTGTTGATGTGTCAAAACTGTCAAGATGGTAGTGGATTTCAGCTTGTTTTAGCAATATGTTTGCCTGCAACTCATTTGTGTTTTCGCAATTCAAAGAAGTAAGGTAAAGTCTATGATAAAAATCCATAGCCTTATCAAATTCAAATTCGATTTTAGCGCTGTCGCCCATTTTTTCGACTTCATTCATAACCTGAAATAATATTCCGCTTTGTTTTTGAGGTAAATTCAAGATATTCCAATAATTACTAAAACTTATTATTTTATCATAATCCTGTATAAAATCATCAATAAATATAGGCGGAATGATTATACCGTTACTCAAACTTTCAATTTCGCTCTCAGAGATTAATTTTCGATAAGCCTGTGTAAACATATCCTTTATTTTTGGTTTATGATGTAAATTGATTTTCAGACTTTTTGCTGTGATAAATTTGCTGTCAATTATTTCAAGATCAACATCGAATTTCTGCTTTATCATGCTGTTATAAATTGTGTTTTTTCCAGACTGTGAAAGACCGGTTATATTTGTTTTTATTTTCTTTATATTAAACCTGTTCAGTTCCCTTAAGGTTGAAAGAACATAATCAAGAAAAACACAAAGATTGGTATTATATTTTGAAGCTGTGAACCCGATCGATTTAAATGTATCGCTTTCATTTGTAACATTAAACTGGTATAAAGTATATTCTTCATTGTTTTTTACGGTATGCGCAAGTACATGAAAGAAGATATAAATATCTTCATCTGCTGAAACATCAGTCGTTTCAGATATAACGACTGGTTTTTTTTCGATATCTAAACGCATCCATCGACAAACAGTTTCTTTATTTACCGAATATAATCTTGCTGCGTTTCTTACGCCTTCTTCTTTAGCATACACACAAACTTCGGACTTAAATTCGGGGGGATATTTTAATTCTTTTGTGGCTTTAATTATTCACTCCGCATATTTTCACCGGTTATTGCATCGTAGGCTTCTTTAACCTTTATGAACTTCTCATTTGCAACTTTTACGAATTCCGGACCGAGATGTGTTACCCTGTCAGGATGATACTTTTTAGACAGTGTTCTGAATGCGCTTTTCACTTCTTCTTTGGTCGCGCTTTTATTTAATCCCAGAATTTCGTAAGCGTTCTTAAGCGGATCAACTTTTCGATATGAACTTTCTCTTTCCTGCCTGTCATAGCTTCTGCTTTCGCGCCTGTGATAGCCTGCGAACATTGCGAACAGCCTGCTGAAATCAATTGAATATACCCCCAGTAAAGAAGTTATCTGAGCTATAGTATTCACTTCTTCGGTTACTAATTCGTCATCGGCTGTCGCCAGTTTGAATAATAAATGCACAAGTTCTAATCTGAATGAATATGAACTGCTTTGCCTGATCTGCCCGCATACCTTTACTAAGTCAATATCTTTCTCTAAAAGACCTTTCAATAACTGCATCATGTCGGATGCATTTTCAGGCCCGAAGGTCTTAATCAGATAATCTTTTACAAAAATGACTTCGGATTTTTTAGTGATCCTGTCCGCTCTGATTACTGCGGCAAAAAGAACCAGTAACGATATTGTGAATTCGGTTCTTTCGTCTTTAATATTTTCCGGTTGAACCGGTTTAGTTCTTCTATCTGAACCGCTTATCATATTCCCCAGAATTCCGCCGATCAGAGCTCCTATCGGTCCGCCCATAAAGAATCCTGCCGCCGCTCCGAGCAATGTGCCTTTTAAACTCATTTTATAATCTGCCCTCCTTATTATAACTGTAAAATCCGCTTTCCGCTATTATGATATGATCAACCAAAGGTATCTGAAGTATTTCACCCGCTTCTTTCAGCATTTTTGTGATTGCATCGTCGCCTTTTGAAGGATCCGGGTCACCCGAAGGATGGTTATGAACTACAATGATTGAATTTGCGAAGCAGTCAATCGCAGCTTTGAAAACTTCTCTCGGATGAACCAACGAACCTGTCAGATGCCCGATACTTACATTTTCATCGTGAATAATATAGTTTTTAGTATTCAAATATATGCCTCGGAAGTATTCCTTGACATAACCGGACATATCTTTGGTGTGGCTGTAAATATCCTCGGGTCCTCTTATTAAAGTTCTCCTTTTTGCGACCGTACTGTAGAATCTCCTACCGAGCTCGAATGCCGCTACAATCTTACATGAATTTACAAGCCCGATCTTCAATATTTCTTCAACTTTCTTAGGGTCTTTTATTTCGGCAATATTCTTTGAGCCGTACTCTTTAATGATCCTTTCCGACAAAGCGAACACGCTCTCGTGTTTCGACCCTTTCCCAATAATAATGGCTATTAAATCAGCCATACTCATTTCGTCTGTTCCGCTTTCGAGCATTGTTTCTCTCGGAAAGGTCGTTCTACCGTACTTTTTTACTGTGTAATCTGATACCTGCATAATCTGTTTTTCCTTTTCTGATTTTAAATATAAATTA
>JAKLPX010000150.1 GCA_022013635.1 Candidatus Delongbacteria bacterium | reverse complement strand
TCCTTTGAATGGGGATCAAGATCAAAAATGGTATATGCCGATGAACTACCCTTGGGCATCTCAGAAGTTAATTTATAAAAAGAGATATTATCTGAAGACTTCTCAATAACGAATTCCTTAACATTTACCTCGGATGAGCTTTGCCATTGAATCTTTACCAGTCCGCTCAAATAATCGGCTTTAAGGTAAAGAATATCGGTTGAGGAATACAAAGCCGCCAACCCAAGTAACGCGTATATTATAATAATCTTCTTCATAATTTATTCGTCTGATACATTTTCCATAGTTAGCAAGATACAAATTAAATATCGTTATGTCAAGCCATTAATTTTTCGTTATAATCTTATAATATGTTTCATTTGCAAAATTAAATTTTATGATTCTACCCGAAGAATCAAGATTTTTCAACAATTTTATCAATTTCTCTTTACTCATGCCGGTGGATTTTACAATTTCGTCGAAGTGACAAGATCTGATTTTTAAAAGCGAAATTATTAACTCGTCGTCAGTTTTCGAATTCGATTTGTTTATTTGGGAAAAAACTTTTATTTCTGAAGAATTTATACAAAACGAGGCTCTGGCTTTATTTAAAAATACATCATCAACCGGCTCAACCTTTCCTGATAGAGACGGTCTTTCCACGGTATGAATTTGAAGCCCGTCAGGATTTATAATTTTTACCGCTTCATTCAATAAAGCAAGCTCTTCGTCTTTGTCGTTCTCTCCTTTTACGAAAAGAATTTCAATAAACATTTTTCCTTTAAATATCTTTTTAAATTCCGATAATCTCTGAATAATATTATCAAAGTTAATACATTCCTTAGGCTTGTTCAGCTTTGAAACAATCTTTTCCGAAACTGCATCAAGAGAAGGTATAACAACATCCGCTTTTAATAAATCATTAAAAACATCTTCATAAATTATTGTAGTTGAATTTGTCAATACACAGACTGGAATATCAGTCATTTCGTGTATTTTATCAATTAAATACCCTAATTTGTTATTCAGAGTCGGTTCACCCATACCGGAAAAAGTAATGAAATTTAATTTTTCAGACTTATAATTTTTTAAATATTTTCTGAATTCTTCTAAAACTTCGTCTGCCGGAACATATTCTGCCCTATCCATAGTGAATTTAGCAGTTCTGCCGACTTCGCAATATATACAATCCATTGAGCATATTTTTTCGCCGAGGAGATCAATTCCCAAAGACAAACCCAATCTTCTTGATGGTACAGGTCCGAAAATATACTTATATTTGTAATTTTTCAAATTATTTAGCGATAATTAAAATTTGTTTCTGAGTTAAATTCGTTTTATTAATAAATTCGATTTTACAAATCTGCCCTTTTTTTAATACCTTAATATCGCCGGAAGTTACCAATGATTTAGGCAATACATACACTTCATTAAAAGAATTGAGGCTGAATTGTTTCGGTCTGATTATAATATTATCGGTAACTGCAAAATCTACTTTTGAAGAATAATCCAACCCAACAGTTTTTTCTATTCTTACCCCATCCCAAACAGTGTCTGAAATTATACCTCTTTCGATTGCAAAATTGTATGCCAGTAATTTATATCTTACCGAGTTTAATTCACTTATCATTTCCTCTTTTTTTATCATTTCTTCTTTAAGCTGTTTGTTTTTTATATCAAGATCATCAAATTTATCTCTTTGGTTAAGCAATTCTTCAACTTTTGCCTGAGAAGTCTTAAGATCCGTTTCTAATTGTTTAGTTATATTTTTCAAAGCTGTTTTTTCTCTTTCAAGATCGAGTATTCTTTCCTGAAAAGCTTGTTGAGCAAGTTTCTTGATTTCATTCGGAGATTTATCCGCTTCGCCCTTCGTTATGAAAGAACCGTAAAATCCGTTCTCATAAAAATTCCACACATAAAGCCCTTCGTAAGTGTAGTCGAAAACATTAACATTTTCAATCACTTCTTTAGCCTGAATGGCATCCAATCCCTTTTGTTGAGTAAGGAAATTAAAGGCAATTTGCTCATGTCCCTTTGATTTTGTCATAACTATCGGAGCTTCCAGACTCCTATTTTTTGTTCTGATATCTTGTTGCAGTTCTTTCAGTTCTTTGTCTGATTTAATAATCGAACTGATTTTATTCTTTATACCGGTATTGCTTTCCTTAGAAGCCTGTTCTGATAAATATTGCATTGACTGATCGGTTAAAACCTTATCATCCCCCGGATCAATTTCTATATCTTTGTAATTTTCATTCTCTCTGAGTTCATTGACTATTTTTTCTATTTCATGAACTTTCTGCCCTTTCTTTACATTTAATTTCTCGACTTCTGCGATTAAACTTTTGTATTTATTGAATTTGTCTTCGGCATCGGGAATAAGACTGTAAATATATATTACAAGCGAAGTGAGGATAATTGTGGAAATAACGACATACATGACAATCACTTTTTTATCAATTTTTCTAACATATTCTCCTGATAAAGGGTCGTCGGAATTATCAAAAACATAACCGGATTCAGCTCCCTGCTGAACTCTTTCAACAATCTCTTTCTGGTCTTGGTCGAGTATCCTGTCGCGGAATTTACCGTAAATACTCTCGCCTTCTGAATTTTCGCGATTGTTCAGAATGTCTCTCTTAAATCCCTTACTCTTATCATTGTCCTTCATCGTAATACCATTTTATTTTCACTTTTCTTCGTATAGTTTCTTATCGTTAATATAATATCTTACTTTCTCATTTACAAGATATTTAATACTTAATTTGTTTGCCACCATTTTCCTTATCATTGTTGAGGATATGTTCATCTGAGGGCAGAATTTACTGAATTTTACCTTATCTGAATCTTTGCGGTCACAGTTTTCTTCCCCAGGTCTTAAAGCTACAATAATTTCGGCATTCTCTTCAATAAACGAATAATTTTTCCAGTCATTTAAAGTTTTATAAGAGTCATAGCCGACTATGATACAAAAATTTTTATCCGGATACTTTTCTTTAAAATACCCCACTGTTTCATAAGTGTAAACAGTCCTGTTTTTATTTGCCTCGAAATCCGACAAATCGAAATCCTCATTATCTGAAATCGAATATTTTAACATTTCCAGTCTATGGTCTATTTTGGTATTTGTGGAGTTGATTTTGAACGGAGACACGAAATTTGGTATGAATATTATTCTTTCCAAATTAAATTCATCCTTAATTACAGAAGCTATTATCAGATGAGCAATATGAATCGGATCGAAAGATCCGCCGAATAATCCTATTTTATCAGTCATTTTTTCAAGTTATTTTTTAATTCTTGAAATTTGGATAAATATATTTTGTAACTGTAATCATCTTTCATCTCTAAATAAGCCTGTGCAATTTTTTCAAGCGATAAAATATAATATGAAGTATCATAATAATTGTCAATGATTTCATTAAAATAAACTCTGGCGGCCCGGGGTTGACCAAGCTTCAGATAAAGCGATCCTGCCTCGAATTCTTTCCTTGCCAGTTTTTCCCGTAATTCTGTGATATTTAAACTTGATTCTTTGGAATATTTTCCTTTCGGGAAAAGGTCTAAATAAAGCTGATATTTTGAAATAGCAGTAAAGGTTTCCTTTTGATCAAGTGTGTATCTCGGAGATAACTTTTTGTAACATCCTGCGTCTTGATAATAAGATTCTTCAATCAATTTTGATTCCGGAAAATTATCGGTTAAACGGGAGAATTCATACGAAGCAGAATAAAATTCTTCAAGTTCATAATGAGCCTTTGCAATTAAAAACTGCACTGAATCTATCCCGTTCTCGCCGCCGTAATTTAAAATTATGGAATTTAAACCGTTTATAGCTTCGCGATAATTATTATCGTTATATTTTTTTTTTGCAGTCTGAAAGTTTTTATAGAATCCGGCTTTTTCTGAGTTCAATTCTTTGGAGCATGAAATAAAAAATAATAAAACCGAAATTATTGAAACTGATACGAATTGCATTGTTAATTTAATTTTCATCTTCTATCTTCTCCTGGTTGATGTCTTTACCTCTTCAAAAATATCCTCGTCAATATTATCGTCTTCCCCATATTCGTCTTCTTCCTCATATTCGTCTTCTTCCTCATATTCGTCTTCATCGCTCTTGGTCTCATTAACGGCAGATATTTTCACTTCTTCCTGTTTTACAATAACTTCTTTTGCAGATTCAGATTTCTTTATCTTCAAATCATTGATTTTGCCGAGAAGCGCGATTTTTTCGTCATTCGATTTCGTGATTTTATCCCTTAAATCACCGATAGATTTATTTTCTGAATCAATAATATTATTTAAATTGTTGATTTCTGCTTCAAAATCAGCCATCTTTTGCCTGCTTTCTGCCAATTGAGTTTCTCTAACTTTGATTTGGCTGTCTTTATCTTTTTGCATAGAAAGAATTTTATCGGCCTTGAGTATATCAATAGATGTTAATAAATTCTTTTTCCCGGTATTCTTTTCGATAATTTGCATCTCCAAAGCAATCAAAGAATTTTTATCTGTAGCAAGCTGTTGGCTCAAATTGCTAATCTCGGACTGAATATTATCGTTCTTTGACTGAAGTTGTTTTAATTGTGTTTGAAAGCTGACTAATTTGTTTTCCGTTTCCAAGGTTTTTGTTTGTTCTATCATCAAATTATTTATCACATTGTTTAATAGTGATATTTCAGTGCGGTTTGAATTGTATTTATCTTCAAGCTGGTTAAGAGAATTTCTTTCAGTAAGTATAGTGTTTTCAAGCTGCAGTACTTCGTTTTGTATCCTTAACCTGTCGTTTACAAGTTTGTTGAGTTCGCTTTGTTTGGACGATACCAATTTATCTGTCTGAAGCTTACTGGTTTGTTCGGTTCTCAGCTGATTGATTTTTTCTAAATAAGAATTCTTTTTATCCGACAAATCGTTTGATTTCTGATTTAAAGACTTAACATCGTTCTCTATTTTTTCGATATTGATTTTTTCGGAAGAAATCTGATTGTCCAATTTTGACAATTCGATATTAAACACACTGATCTTTCCCTCAAGTTCTGTAATTTTTCCGTCTGTTTCAGATTTTTGAGTTTCTACTTCTGTCGGTATTTCGGATTCGTCGCTGTCTTCATAATATTCCGATTCTGAAAATTCTTCTTCAGTTTCAAAATCAGAAGAATCATCGGAATCCATCACTATCTTTTCAGGTGTTATATCTTGAGATTCTCCGGCACCGAGCTCCAGTGAAACCCTTGATACTTGTAAGGCTGATACAGTTCTATTTTTTAAATACAAAAGCGAAACGAAATATAAATCATTTTCGATTAAATTTGGAAATTCTGTATCGAAATCCTGATTAAATCGAATTTTCTGGGCATATTTTTTGTCTGAGTTTCTCCACATATTCAAGTTAACAAGAAATACTGCGGAATAGGGATCGTATTTTGAAACAAGTATATTGTTCTCGTTAATAAATGATATTGAGTTGTCTTTCGCGGCAACATCTTCCAATAAAATATCTGTTTTTGGATTTGTTTGAAGAAGAACTGAAATTTTACTGCCGCTTTTGTAAATTCTTGCAAAATGCAGATTTACCTGATTGATATTATCGTCAATAAATTTTTGCGGCGTTCTTAAAAGACTTAAAGCCTTAAAATAAAAAATCTGAGACCCAGTATTGCTCCATCTGTATGAATAAACTTGATAACCGTCCATGTTATCTACAACAGTAATATCCGAATTCTCCAAGTTTAAAATATTCAAAGAGTATTCAGCATAGTAATCTTCCCCTTT
>JAKLPX010000011.1 GCA_022013635.1 Candidatus Delongbacteria bacterium | reverse complement strand
TTCACAGATCCCGCCGGAAAACTGGTATGACCTTTTTCAAAACTCAACTATAGCTGATGCATGCCTCGACAGGATCATACATAATGCCCACAAATTAAAAATGGAAGGAGAATCAATGAGAAAGAAAAAAATGCTTGCAACTAAGAAAAATAAACCTTAAATTTTAACAGATTTTGAAGGAGGGACTTTGTACCACTTTGAACAAGAATACCTGTACCACTTTCACCGGAATTAGCATTTATCCTCTCCAGCAGCTTTCCCGCAGGCTCCCAGTCAGCTTTTTTCCTGCACACATCAAGTTCAGCTTTACTTAGCAATTCTCCTTCAAAAGCCTTTTTTAAAATGCTCTGACGAAGTGCTTCTGCTTTTAAAAGACTTTCCTCAATAGATTCAACCAGTTTATCCGCTACCGAAAAACGAGTTTCGATTTCTTTAACAATTTCTTGTTGCTCAAGAATCGAGCAGTGAGGTATTTCGATACAGTTTACATCTTGTAAACTCAAATTAGCTCTAGCAACCTCAACAACGTTTTTCATATATTCATTTTTTGCAATACCTGAATTCAAAAAATAATTTAAATAATTGTTGTTTAGAGTTTTATCAAGCCTAATTATTGATACAGCTTGATTAATATTTCCAATTTTATCTAAATTAAATATCGCAGCTCTGCCAATCGATGCTCCTACAAGATTGAATAAAACATCTCCTTTTTGCAAGATCGATCGAGATTGCTTTTTATTAAATTCAAGTGATAAATATTTTTTCTTTTTTAAACTAAGATAACCTTCTCGAACATTTTCACTAGTTATAAAAAGTAATTCATTTTGATTCGAAATATAATCAAATCCTTGCCAATTAGGAGATGATCCTTTTGTAATTAAAAGTGCAAATTTTGATAAAGGTAGATTTGTTATAACACATTTCGTCAATTCCCCTTCGAAAGCCTTTTTGAGAACGGATTGTCTGAAAATTTCAAGCTTATCTTTTGCTTGTTTCAGGTTAGAAACTGCGTTGTCGAGTTCGCTGAAAAGTAATTCGATCTTAGAAACGATCGCCCGTTGTTCGGGTAGTGGTGCAATGGGTATTTTTGTGTTATCTGCAAATGTTGTATTTATACCACCTTGAGCTGAACCTTTGAAATTAAGTAGAATTCGTTTTTGTCCTGTAATGCCAAACAAAAAGTAAAAAACAAATTTTTTATTAAAGATAGAATATAATTTACATTTGAAGACATGTTCGTTAATTACTGAATATGAAAAAGGAAAATCTTTACCAACATAAGATACTTTTCCTGTTGTTGCTCCATCTTTTACAATTAAAATATCTTCTTCTTCAATAAATCCTTTATTCATCGCATCTGCAAATTCTTTTGGTACAAATTTTATTTTTTCAAACCTAAAACCTCCAGTAGAATTTAGATGTTCTCCGCCAATGCTGGGCACACCATCAGCTATTCCTGATACACCACCTAAAGGTCTTTTACCATTTTCTAATTTAAGTAATATTTCTCTAAGCTCTACTTCAACCCAATCTTTTCTCATTATGATGCCAATGCCTCATTGAGTTCATTTATTATTTCTTCTGTCTTATCGCCAAATAGATTCCACATCTTTCCAAGTCCGCCTTTAGCATTAAACGGCTGCAGGTCAAAATCATCTTTTTCAATATTGAAGCTCATTGATATGTGATCCTTTATCATTCTTAGCCATTCCATCTGCTCTTCAGTAAATTTATTAACTGTTCCTGCGTGCTTTTTAAATACCCAGTCCTGAAAATTCTTATCTACTGTTTTATCATAAGAGGTAAGCTGTTTGTCTATCTCCGTAACTCTTCTGATGAGTGAAACAAGAGCTGTCAATTCGTTCTTTGGATTATTACCTTTAACTTCTTCTATTTGTGCATAAGCTTCCCAAACATAATAAGGAGCAAGAAGTGGTTTGTCGATCTTTAATTTTTCTAACACTTCCTTTATCATTTTAAAAGTGAGTTCTCTTCTTCTGTAGGGCTGATCGTAAAATATGCTTAGAGCTTTGATCTCGTCCTTATTTGCCTGTATATACTCTTTAAAATCCTGTATGACAGTTTGAGCTTTATCGGCTGTGAAAGTATCCCAATCTGCTTTGAGTACTTTATCCTGATTTACAGCATCTATTATCTGATCGTGCGTCCTTCTGACATTTTCAATATATTCATTAAGTTTACCGTTGAAAACTGAAGGTGTATTTTTTATAATTTCTTTTCTCTGTGATTCTTCAATATCGGGATCATAAGCTTCAAGAAGAGTTTTTGCGACATGCTTTATATCTTTACCGCCTGCAAGTTCTCCAAATCTTTCTCTTTCAGGTTCAGTGAGTTTTTTATCAAGCCTGATAAGCCTGTTTGCAAGAGAAGTAAATATATCTTCGTCTTGTGCCCCGACTGCGACTGCACCCAGAAGGTCTTTTAACGGAACGCCCGGTTTTCTTTCTAAAGGACGACTGTCTGTTTTCTTTGATTTTGTTGCACCGATAGCATCAACTATTACAAAATGTGTTTTGGTATGCTTTGCCGTTCTGCTGACCCTTTTAAGATCGTCAAAATTCAATGTTCTTGTGCCTCTCCCCTTCATCTGATTACCGAGCTTCAGCTCAATCGCGAGCTGGCGGCGGCGAGCTCGTCACGAATTGCTGCGTCGCGGGCATTGGTCGATGCCAAGCTCGCGCGGCTCGATCTGGACACGCTGATCGGTTTGCGTAGTTCGGAAACCCAATG
>JAKLPX010000010.1 GCA_022013635.1 Candidatus Delongbacteria bacterium | reverse complement strand
TCAATCTCAAGCTTCCGGGTTATGGCAATTAATGCCCACTACTGCAAAAATGTACGGACTCAGGGCAGATAATTTTGTGGATGAAAGAAATTTATTGGAAAAATCAACAAGAGCTGCAGCTGAGCATTTAAAAATGTTGTCGCAAATTTTCAAAGACGACCCTTTCCTTGTCATAGCCGCATATAATAACGGCGATTCAAATGTAAGATCAATGATCGAGTCTCAAAAATCAGGCGGTTTCTGGGAATCCCGTTCTAACAGCGAAACTGAATTCTATGTAGAAAAAGTCATTCTATACAAGCTGATTTTAAGCAATCCAGAAGAATACGGATTTGATTCTCCACACAAAAACGAAGAACGAAAATACGAAATGTGCACTATAAGTCTCGGGTCTGAAAATTTAAATTTTTCCGATATATGCAGCATCCTGAATATAAGCTACAGAGAATTGTATAAAATAAATCCTCATATAAAATTCGGCTCATATAAAACTAGCGGGATCATAGGAAAATATACTTCTATGGATATTTGTATCCCTGAAGGTTCTAAAGATAAATTATTCTCGGAATTAAAAAACCGTAAGTTAATAGCCAACTCAACGGACGGATATTTTGAGGATACGATCGCTAAAATCGAAATTCTTGAAGACATTTACGAAATAAAATTTAACGATAACATTGAGAGTATAGCCTTTAAATACGGAGTAGATTGGAGAAAACTGGCGGAAAAAAATAACCTGAAGTTTGTAACTTTGTCTTCCGGCGTTGAAACGGCCGAAACCTTTAAAGGACAGAAATTGAGGATAATAAGATAAATGAAAATTTCAAAAGATCTGTTCGACAAATTGCACTTTGCGGCTGTTAAGGCGCGTGAGAATTCTCAATCATACTATTCCAAATTTAAGGTTGGCGCGGCAATTCTGACGGAAGCAGGCAAAATTTACGGGGGATGCAATATCGAATCTTCTTCTTTCGGGCTTACGATGTGCGCTGAAAGAAACGCTTTGTCAAATGCAATATGTAACGGCGAGAGAATTTTTACGGTAATTTTAGTTACCGCAGACATTGATACGCCCATTAGCCCGTGCGGAGCATGCAGGCAATTGCTTTACGACTATGCACCCGGAATTATCGTAATAATGACTAATTTAAAAAAAGACGCTATAGTTGAAAATATCGAAATTCTGTTAAAATATCCATTCGGTTTTATGAAAAACTTAAAATAGGAGAATGTTATGTTTGAAGATCTTAAATGGCTCGTCGAATTGCAGAAGTTGGACAGCCAGATATATCGGCTGACAAGCGAGGAAAGAAATATCGAGAATATGATTCAGAGAATGAAGCATGAAATCGAAGAGCTTGCCATAAACAGGGTTAAAATAATAAGAAAGCAGAGAGAACTTCAGGAGGATAAAGAAATTTATCAAACGGATATTTTGGATCATAGAAGGATTTTGGATCAAAAACAGATAGATTTGAATAACGACAAGAAAACCAAGAAAGAACATATAAAAAGAGAAGTTAAAAAACTTGAGAAAGCCGTCGAAGTTTTCGAGGATAGAGTTGTTGCATTAACAAACGAAACCAATGCCATATCTCAAGAGGTTGACAGCAATGACAAGAGTATTTCTAAGATCAAGAAAAAAATCAGATCCGAAGAAAAGAAAAAACAGGTACTGAGTAAATTAAGCGAAAATGAGCTTCAAAAATTAATTAAAAAGAAACAAAAGATAGAGAAAACAATAAGAAAACCTTTCCTGAATCATTATGACAGGATAATGAAAATAAGAAACGGGATAGCAATAACCTTTGTTACTGACGAAGGACTCTGCAACGGCTGCAAAATTCATATTCCTTATCAATTTCAGCAAAAAATCAAGCTCAAGGACGATTACAATAATTGCGAAGGCTGCGGCAGGATACTTGTAGATATTGAAATGCTCGAAAGTAAATAATCCGGATTGAGACTGGTGATAAACTATATTACAGGATATAGATTCGATGAATTAAACATACTCATCCAAGATCTCGGCGGGAAAAAATATACCGCCAAACAAATCTGGAATTGGTTATATAAAAAATCCGTTTATAATATTGAATTGATGACGGATATTCCGGTCGGATTGAGAATCAAATTGCAAGAATATTTTACGATTTCGCCGATAAAAATAGAAGACAGCCAAAAAAGCTCGGACGGAACGATAAAATTACTTCTTAAACTCTACGATGATAATCTCATCGAATGCGTTATAATCCCCGAAAAGAACAGATTAACTCTTTGTGTTTCTTCACAGGTCGGGTGCAGATTCAACTGTTCGTTCTGCTCCACCGGAAAAATCGGATTTAAGAGAAATTTGTCTGCGGGCGAAATTGTATATCAGGTATTAATTTCATCTGATTATTTCGGTAAAAGAATTACAAATGTGGTTTATATGGGAATGGGCGAACCATTTGATAATTACGACGAAGTAATCAAAAGCGCCGATATTTTATCGGACGATTCGGGTCTGGCAATCGGTAAGAGAAAAATTACGATTTCTTCGTTCGGACATACGGATAACATCCGCAGATATACCGAAGAAGACATAAGATACAAACTTGCGATATCACTGCATAATCCTTTTGATGAAGAAAGAAACGCAATAATGCCCATTAATAAAAAGTATGGTCTGAAAGAGCTTTTCGACGCTTTAAAGATTTATGCGAAAAAATCCAACAGAAAAGTGGTGTTTGAGTATGTTATGATAAAATATTTCAACGATTCCGAAAGACATGCCAAAGAACTCATCAAACTCCTAAGTTTGCTGCCTTCTAAACTTAACCTGATTAAATACCATTTTAATTCCGAAAGCAAAGAATTTACTTCGGTAGGAGAAGATTCTGCGCAAAAATTTTGTAATTATTTTAATAATGCAGATTTCCCGGTTGTTTTCAGAACGAGCCGGGGCGAAGATATTTCCGCCGCCTGCGGACAACTCAGTGCGAAAAATAATGAAAGAGTCTTAATTTGAAAAATTCACTGACACTTATCCTTATATTCATTTTTTCTTTCTCTTACTGCCAATCGGAAAGGGACAGTATTTATTTTCAGTACTCCGACTTTGACGCTTATAAAATATTAAGCTCAAATTTGAATTTAAGCGGTTCAGATTCCTTAAGCCGTTTTAATCTTAGCGGCAGTAATTCAAAAACGATGTATGAAAAATACTCGAAAAACGATTTCGGCATCAAAGGGGATTTATCTATTATTAATAATTCCTACGAATTCGGATGCCTATTGTCAACAAATCATATTTCAAACAGCTCTCTGACACATCCGACATTCAACGACATTCAGATAATGCCTTCATTCGGATACAACTCAAAGTATTTCGATATCCAAACAGCTTTCGGTTATATCAGTAAAGTTGATGAGGTTTCCCAAAAACAGGGACAGAACTTATCGCTTAAGGGAAATATGATTTGTTGACTATAG
>JAKLPX010000149.1 GCA_022013635.1 Candidatus Delongbacteria bacterium | reverse complement strand
TTTTGTCGAATATTTTTCATTAAATCTAGTTTCTTTGTTAGTTTTAACATTAATAAAACTAGTGTTTTGTTTAAATGGTTTAACAGTATTATCGCTTATATCTATAGCAGTATCAGAAATATTCTGTTTAGTGATCACAGATTCATCATTATATCCGTAGCAGGATATAGAATAGTCTTTATAATTTAGAGCCTGCCACGAACCTGCGGATGTCGGTGAGCTTGATGATTGGAACAATGAATGCCATACTGGTTCATCAGTGTCTGTATGATGTAGATTCAGCATTATTGACGGAGTCCCGGTTGCAGGGTCACCCTGCTCAACTGCAACATACCATTTTTCATTCAGTGTCAGAGTTTCGGGAAGTTTGTGGTCACACCATTTACCTGAAGGATCGGCAGTTAGCCAGGGCGAAGTATATATTATATCCTCACTGCTGAAAGAACCCTCAGCTATTATAAATCTGAACTGGTCAGTTGTCCAGTAATTATCATTATTGGTATCCTCGTAGAATGAAGCACCAACCCTTTCAATATGGATCGGGAAAGTCATATCAAAATCAAGAGGATCGTATAAAATAACGCATTTCTGTAAATATCTGCTGTCATAGTCCCATTCAAAATACGAGTATGTATCACTTTCGTAATTATATCCGAACCAGTGAGGAGGGTAATGACCGGGATAATACCACGAGAGATCGACTTTGCTATTTGTATTGTCATAAGTTCCTCTCAAGGAAAGCGGGACGGGGTTCGCATTGATATATACTTTAGTGGGTTTTGACTTTAAGGACGATCCGGCAGGGTAAATTGCTCTTATATAATACTCGTTCCAGTTTTCCGTGAAAGTTTTGTCTTCATATTGTTCATATAATCCTGAAACAGGGACATTGTCTGCAAGTATATCATTTCTATAGATATCATACGAAACAGGCTGGTTTCCGTCAGGGTAAGTATCAGAACCTAAGAACAAATTGTCAATTATTGACCATCCTTTACCCGTATCTTTTACAATTCCGATCCTGTAATTACCTTCCGGAAGATGGACATATTTATATTCCCATGTACCCAGTGTATCAGGAGATACAACCGATATAATTTCCGTATAAACGGACGGATCAGTTTCTGTAAAATCGCCTGTGTATTTTACTATTTGAAGGTCGGAATCAAAAGTGCCGGATTTTATCCAGAATGATAATACGGGATCACCTGTTACAGATAATTGATCGCTGCTGATTAGATAAGTGAAAGGAGCGTTATCATCACCGTAAAAATAATTACAGTAAGCAGCCCATATTCCTTCATATGTGTTTTTGTAATAATACGTGCCTCCATACTTACTTATATACTTCCATCCGGCATCGGTCAGATCATTCCATGAAGAAGGTGGGCAATTATCTGATCCTTTCTGAATCCATCCGTCCGTGACCACTTCATAATTACCTGTACCGGTTTCAAATCCTTCGTTAATATATTCAGTTCCGCAGAAAGGTTTTGCCCATGCTAACTCGATCTTTTGCCTGTTATAAAGTTCAGCCGAAGCTTCTTGAGTGAAATACGGTACCGGAAAGTTCTCCTCAGGTAAGATCTCAAGCGTTACACCTGAAGGAGAAGAATACCATTCAGGATAAAATTCATATCCGAATACGGCTTCAGCAGTGAAAGTATGTTCTCCGACACAAACTCCTTCAAAATAATATGACATTACTGAATCGGGAACGGAATCTATTAATTCACCGTCGAGTAAAATATCGAAACGGGATAATATAAGATACTCGGACCCTGTGTCCCATTCCCATGTCATTGTTACGTTTTCAAGATCAGTTATAGTACATTGCAGACTTTGTGGCGGTGCCCACATGGCGTACGGCCAGTATGGATAAAGATGATAAACACATTCCTGAAAAGCGGTATAGTCATTTGATCCAGGTGTAAGATCATTTATCCAGAACCAGCCGTCATATGCACCGCCCCAGCCCCAGTTGAAATGATATTCATAAATTCCGCTTTCTGAATTAATATTATATCCGTCAAGTACGAATGAAGCGTTTAAATTACCCCATAATAAAGGGCAATGTCCATTTATATATCCTGTAATTGTTTCATTAAAAAATGAAGGTTCTGTTATCGTGCCGAGATTCTCATAAACAGGTCCATGGTAAAGATCCCCATATCCAAAATAACCCTCGAAAGCATTACCGGCATCTTCTAGGGATGCTGTAGAAATGTCATTGTTATAATCCGTTTTCGTCGAAACCCCGACCTGATAAACTAACTTTGAAACTTCATTGATCTCATCTGCGGTCATATCATTGCCGTCAAGAGTAGTCATCAGCGACCAGTCATAATACTGATCATTATAGTTAACTGAATGAACTCCTGTCGAGTCACCTGTGTTGTCAATATAATAAGCAGATCCCCATCCTGTTCTCGGGCTTCCGTGATATCTCATGATCTGAGCCATTGCTATAGCTGTACTTCCGCTCGGATAACCTGAAGGGCACTGGTTGTTGAAAGGGTAATTCTGATGCCACATAGTTTCAAGTAACGGATCTCTGTGCAGTTTGGCTGTAGAATTAGCAGGAAAAAATTTGTTCTCAATATTCTTCCATTCTTTCTGAGCGGACGCATCAACATATCCGTTTTCCCGGACCGTATGTACGATCTGTTTATCGTAAAAACTGAAGCGGTGGACAAAGGGATTGTTCATGTTATAGATATCTTCGTCTATCTTTCCGTCGAACGAGTAACCGAGGATCGCTCTGACGGCATCATCCGCAGAAACGATGACGAATCCTTTCGTGAACCGGAATACATACCAGGTCAGTTGACCGAGATATTCTTTCGTAAGGATTTTCTGAACCGCATTTCCTTTTTCGGAAACAGGTGCGTAGTTCTGGTAATAGTTCTCAGCGACTTTCTGCGCGCGCTCAACAGGAACGAACGCTGCGGATACCACAAAAGTTAATGAAAGAAATAAAATAATGAACTTTTTCATATAAACCTCACTTCAATCAACAAACACACTTCTGATAACGATATCAGACTTTAGCAACCTAATGAATTAATGGCAATAAATCAATATTATAAATTTTATTTTTTTTGATCATTTTCTTAAAGTACCAATTCGAGAAAGCGGCGATGTAACCGTTTTTCAGGACGGATTTGACCTCTGTCCGTGAAATTTTATATGTGCTGTTGTCTTTAATAAAATCATCCAGATTGTTTTTCAATCCTGTCAGAGTCTTATAGGCGAGCGTGACAGGCCAAATACAGAAAAGTCTTATTCTCCAAAGTCTGACAGGGATCGCACCGGTATATTCGACTGAATTATCAAGATATTCTTCCGCTTTTATAATCAATTCAAGATAGATTTTCCGTATTTTTTCGGTATTTCCGCTATCTTTAAATTCTTCAAACGAGCAGGAATATTTATCCAAAATATCCTTGGGAATAAAACATCTGCCTTCTTTGAAATCCATTCTTGAATCTTTGATTATGTTTACATACTGGAGTGCCTTTCCGAAAGCGATCGAGTTTTTCTCCATCAGTTCAATTTTTTCTTTCGGGATCTTATATTTCGCATCAGTATATAATTCACTTAAAAGTTTTCCGACTGTTCCTGCAACATAATAAGTGTATTCTTCAAGCTCGGACATCGTTGAAAGCTGAACTTTCGGATTATCAGTTCCGAAAGAATACTTTTTCATGCCTTCTGCCATTTCAACAGTCCAAGTCCGGATGGATTTTCTGACATTTTCCGGAAAGGTTTCAATACACTCAAATATGTGAAATGAATTTCTTAAAATAATTTTTTCGTATTCCTTTATATCGGATTTGTCGGCCAGTGCGGAAAATACATCATTTGATCTGTCGAATTTCATAGGATCTTTTATACATTCAATCGCTTTATTTAGAATATCTTTTTTTTCCTCTGCCGGAATATCGTAAGCGTCTTCGATCGTATCAAGAAGTCTGCATAAAAGGTATGAATGACCAACATAGCAACACAAATCACTCGGCAAAACCTTTATCGAAGGATAAAATGTCCTTGATACTTCCTTTAACCAATTATTTCTATTTTTGGCAAATTCTCCATTGCAAAATTTGGAATCAATCATTATCCGCCTTAAATATTATAGCTTTATTTAATGCGCAGATAAAATCTTCCATGTCTTTGACTTTATGGCTTTTACAACAGTCTTCAACTGTTGAGAATTTCATCATTTCGCAACCGAAACACCTCATGCTGTTTTTTATGAATACCCGCCTTGTAGAAGGAAATTTTTCAAAAACATTAGCGATATTATCATTTTTTGTTATCATCTCCGTCACTATATCCTCCTAATTCAGTACAAAAATTTTGACGCGGTAACAATTGCGGCTGTCTCTGCCCTTAATATTCTTTTATTTAGCTTGATACTCTTAAATCCGCTACTTACAAGATCGTTAATTTCAGAATCGGCAAGACCTCCTTCCGGTCCTACAACCGCTAAAACTCTTCCTGTTACTTTTTTTCCATGGAAAGATTCGCCGTTAATATCAGCAAAATATTTTTCGGAGAATCCGTTCAAACAGATCAATTTTTTAAAAGAGATCGTATCGGATATTTTCACTTCCGCATTACCCCCGCATTGTTTTAAGGCAGAAATCATTGATGGTTTTAACGAGTCGGCACTCATTTTCGGGAATGCTGTTCTCTCCGAAACAAAGGGTATGAATTCGCAGATTCCTATTTCTGTAAGTTTTTCAATCAACAACTTCATTTTGGAACTTTTATTCAACATTGAAACAGCCGCAGAAAGTTTTACTTCTGAATATTCCGAATCGCTTATAATTTCCTCTATAGGCAAAACTGTCAATTTATTTTTTGAGCAATCAATCACACGGGATTTAAACCGTATTCCTTTGCCGTTTATGATTTCAACGATCTCGTCAGGTTTCATTCTGAGGCTCGCGAATGCATGAACAACTTCATTTTTATCTTCAATTTCGATTAATCCATCTATTGAAATTTCTTTATTTGCGTAAAAAGTTTCCATTAATCCTCCTTAACATAACAAATATAAGTCTTTAAAATCAAGAATGTTATGATTAATGGAATGTTAATAAAAAAAATGAGCATTTCAGCTCATTTATTTTATGTGCCTTGGACCGGAGTCGAACCGGAACGAGGTGTGAGCCTCGCTGGATTTTGAGTCCAGTGCGTCTACCAATTCCGCCACCAAGGCAGTTATCAGCGGTTCGGGAAGATAAATATATTAGGCAGATTTGTCAAGACTGAAAAAGATGGAATTTATAAAATTTCCCGAAAAAATTATGATGTAAATTCTTGTTATTTATAAAAATATTTATTATTATTACAACAGTTTAAACATTTTGAAGGCGTGTTTGATGAATAGGATTTTATTAATAATATTTTTGATTTTCGGATCAGGTTTTGCCGGAGAATTCTATAAATTAAGTGAATTGGGCGATTTTGAATCAAAGCAGGATTCTGTAATTTGGGTAGAAAATCCGATCCCGGATGTCAGAATGGGTCCAAATGAAACCAAATCAATTGATATTAGCAATGTGTTTTCTATAAGTCCGGATACCACTTTAATAACATTCGATTTTCCTGTGTCAGGTAACGATTCAATGGTTACAGCGAATTTAACACAAAACTCAGTTTATGATCCTATTTATTTAAATTTAATATCTAAAACGGTTTACGGATCAACTTATGTAATTGTCAAAGCTGAATCCATTTTCGGAACCGCTGAGGATACATTAATAGTAAAAGTTGACAATCCGGCTTATGAATGGCTCGAATGGGGATCTGCTTACAGTTTTCTTCCAGAAAATTGTGTCGGAAATGGAACTTCTGAATGGAAAGCGGCGCAGAATTTTGATCTCGGAACTTCCGAATACGAAATTATGGAAATTGAATTCGGGTATGCATGGGACGGTGTCGCAGACTGGAAAATAGCGGAATTTTCCGATGTTCCGTGTGATTCCTCCATTTGGACGCCTGACAGTACTTTTTATTCAACAAATTTCAAAGGTGGCGAGGCTGAATATATTGAAATACCTGCGGATTCTTCATTAAAGATGACCGGAAATATTGCAGTTGTTTTTACTACAACCGCTAATTTTATGCCGATGGATCCCATCGGCGACAGCGATCATACATGGATTTATTCAGAATCAAGCGGATGGGAGCATCCTGAGGAGATATCTGCTGATTATGCAGGGGCATGGTATATAAGACTTTTAGTTTTTAATACTATGACGGGAATTGAAGAGGTTATCACAACGGAAAAAAATCCGGTGATTATGCGGAATTATCCGAATCCTTTCAAT
>JAKLPX010000148.1 GCA_022013635.1 Candidatus Delongbacteria bacterium | reverse complement strand
TTCTGCTGAGAGGCGCACGACAGGTTGGTAAAACAGAAACAGTAAGATATTTGGCCGGAAAATTCGAAAATTATATTGAAATTAATTTTGACGAAAATGAAGAGATCCATGCGATCTTTAATAAAAATCTAACACCTGATGAAATATGCGAAAACTTGTCAGTTATTTACAATATTCCTATAATTGAAGGTAGTACTTTGATATTCTTTGATGAAATTCAGTCCTGCTTACCTGCACTTCACTCATTGCGGTATTTTTACGAAAAAAAGCCCGGACTGCATATAGTATCTGCCGGTTCCCTTCTTGAATTCGCTTTATCTGAAATCGCTTCTTTCGGAGTAGGAAGAATACGGTCAGTATTTATGTATCCTCTATCGTTTGATGAATTTCTGATTGCTTTAAGCAAAGAAAAAATGCTTGATCTTCGAAGAAAAGCCGGGCAGCATAAGCCGCTTACAGAACCGCTACATAATGAACTGCTCAAGCTGCTGCAAAAATTTATAATGCTCGGAGGAATGCCCGAAGTTATAGCAAATTATATAGAGACAGGCGATATAAACGAATGCCGGAGAATTATTGACGATCTTATATTTTCATATCAGGACGATTTTGCAAAATACAAAGATAAATTCCCTGTAGCGATGATCCGGGAAGTATTTGATTCTGTAGTAATGCAGTCAGGAGGAAAGTTTGTTTATTCAAAAGCCGGTACGGCAAACCATGCGAAGATAAAAGAAGCCTTAAATTTATTGATCCTTGCAGGACTTGTGATACCTGTTAAGCATACAGCTGCGAATGGAATTCCTCTTGGAGCCGAGATAAATTCAAAAAAACAGAAGATGTTACTGCTTGATACAGGTATCTTTTTAAGAATTCTCGATTTTGATATAGCGGAATACCTGCTGTCGTATGAATTTTCTGCCATTAACAAAGGCAATGTAGCCGAAATGTTCGTCGGATTGGAAATAAAAAAATATAGATCCCCCTTTGAAAGAACCGATCTTTTTTACTGGCACAGAGAAGCAAAGAACAGCAATGCGGAAGTTGATTATCTTGTTATAAAAGACGGACATATCACTCCTATAGAAGTTAAAGCAGGTACTAAGGGCGCAATGCAAAGCATGTTTCTTTTTATGAAAGAGAAGAAAATTGATGAAGGAATCAGAATATCCACGGAAAACTTCAGTCGGTTTGATCAGATTTCGGTTTATCCGCTTTATTCAGTCAACAATCTTATTTCTTGAGAAAAAAGGATAAGAATGATAGAACTTAAAATATCCACACCTGAAGAAATAAAATCCGTCTTCGAATCCGAATGGGGAGCAAACTATATCGTCACAAGAGGCAGCATCATAAAATATACTGATGTCGAAGGCTTCACTGCGAAGGAGAACAACGAAATACTTGGGCTGATAACATATGTCATACGCGGAACTAAGACGGAAGTAACGAGCCTCAACAGCTTCAGAGAAAACGAAGGCATTGGAACACTCCTCATAAACAAGGTCATTGAAACTGCGAAACAGGCAGGCATCGAAAGACTCTGGCTCATCACTACAAACGACAATACAAAAGCCCTCGAATTCTATAAAAAACGCAACTTTCGCATTATCAAAGTTCACGAAGGAGCCATAGCCGAGTCCCGGAAGCTCAAACCATCAATTCCGTTCTACGGCAATGACGGAATAGAGATCAGAGATGAAGTTGAGATGGAGTATGATTTTACTTGACTTTTAAACCAAATATCCGTATAATACGCTCTGAAGATCAAAGGTCTTCATAATGACTCTTAAAAAAAGATAAGCAACAAATGAGTTGCTTGTAGAAGAAAAGAACACAAATTTAAAGGATTATTATGAAGGCTTTTTTTATTTTAGAAAAATTTTTAGAAAAAAATGAAAATAAATACTTTACGGAGGTGAAAATCCTGTTATAATGCTATTGTGACGGCAAAAAAGTCACACGAAAATTTGAAATAGAGTAATGCTCAGCCGGAAAAAGCCAGCCTGGTGATAGTTGTCGATCTGTAATGAATCTACAGATATAAATAAAAAAAAGAAACACAACAAAAGACAAAAACAACTATACAGGAGACTATAATGATGGCAACAGCTAATACTCAAACAGACATATCCAACGAAGAACTCTTCTCTTTAAAAAATAATAACCTTATTTCATCAGATAAACTTTTCAATAATCTCTACAAAGCTAATAAAGGGCTTATCAAAAGCCTGGTTTATAAATATTCAGGCTTTATTAATGTAGCAAGCAGGCAGTTCTATACTATTAATGAAGAAGATATTGAATCTGAAGCGAATCTGGCATTTTATGACGCAGTGAGAAAATACGATATTGGAAATGAAGCTAAATTCAGTACTTATGCATATTTCCTTATTGAATGTGCGTTGAAAAATCTTATCAAAAGAAAAGCGAACATTACAGGTGACTATAAGGATGAAGTCACAAATGAGACAAAGAGTTTCATGATCGTTTCACTTTCAGCAAAATATGCAGATGATATTACTCTTGAGGATGTTATTGCCGATGAAAATACGGATATTCTTGAGGAAGTCGAGACAAATATAAAAAAGGATAATGTAGCTCAATATTTAAATAGATTAAACGAATCCGAAGCAGAAATAATCAAATCATTATTCGGAATCGGTTGCACAGAGAGGTCAGGTGAAGACCTTGCAAAAGAAATGAATATGTCAAGGCAGGGAGTAAAATACTATAAAGACAAGATTCTTCATAAACTCGGAAAAGAAATGAAAAAAGTCGAAAAATTTACTTTACGGGCATAAAAATTCTGTTATAATGGTATTGTGAAAACAAAAAACTAATTTAAGGGGGCAACAAAATGGCAAAATTCGGTGGATTCAGGACAAGGACAAGTTCAAGCGGTTACAGGCAATATAACTCAGGAAGCGGATGGAATTATACTCACAGGACAGTGGCGGCGAACAAAGTAGGAGGTACGATATTCAACAATCACCAGGTGCATCATATTAACGGTAACAAGCTCGATAACAGGCCATCAAACTTAACGATCCTTTCACATTCGGATCACGCTAAAGTCCACATAAAAAGAGTTAAATAATGAAGATTGACAGATTAGAAATAATTAAATCAGTTAGAAGAATTTCTACATGTAAACCGAAAGTATTTATATCAAAGAATGTTTACTCAAGAAAAAACAAAAATTGGAAAAAAATATAATAACAAGGAGAGAATCATGAAAAACAGAGCTTATTCTACAATACTTGCAGTTACAGTGATAATTTTAGCAGTTACATCGTGCACCAAAGCGGTTAATGACGGTTTTGTAGAAGATCCGATAATGAAAAGACTGAGTGAAGTGGAACCTGTGGTCTGTGCTGTTGTTGATGATCCGATACTTACTTTCAGTGTATATTCGGAGGGGCGATACCCGGCTACGGCACATAGGGGGTTGCGTATAAATGCGGAAGCGGAAGCAGCACATATTCTCAGATCTTTTGTTGTGGACCAGATTATTCTTGCTTCGAATGCAGAAGGCGCAAATGGTATTATTGATGAAGCATTTGTCCGGGAAATAACATCAGGTATCAAGGCTGAAGGCATCGTTTCAGGTCTGATCATGACAAAAAGGAAAGACCTTTTCCTGAAAAAGTCTGATGGCTCAAGATATGCGTATTGTCAGGGCGATTTTAGTTTTACGGATGCTTCTTCTGTTGAGAAAATTGTTAAAGATATGATGAAAGATGCTGAGGAAAATGTGATCAAAAGCCAGAAGTACGATGAAAATATTAAAAAGATGATCAAAAAAGCTAAAACCAATATAGAGTCATTTAAGGCTAAGGAGATATTCAATTAGCGGGTATTCATTATTTAAATATCGGGAGTTTGTGCATTAAAGATCATAATAAAGGGAAGTTCTGAATGAAATTGATATTATATATTGTGATCGGATCTATATTATTTTCCTGCACAACCTCTCTCAAAAATGTTAAGAATAAAATAAATTCACCTGAACGAAAAAGGTATGAAAAGAATATGACCGTTGTAAATCAGAAAGCATTGGATGATAAGGTGATCCTGTACTATGGGAGTGCATACGGTATGACACCGACCCAGGCTTACAATAAAGCTCAAGAATCCGCTTTGATCGAAATGGCTTCATCTCTGGCAACTTTTGTTGTTTCTAATTCTTCGCAGGAAATATATGAAAAGTCAGGTACGGCTTATGTGATCAATAAACTAAGGGATAGGATCTACACTATGAACATTATTGTTGATTATCAGGTTGTAAAATATAATGAAATTGAAGAATTAGGAGCTTACAGGTGTAAAGTATTTATTTCTTATTCATCGGAAGCGGCCAGGATCATCGCATCTGAAAGATCAAATGATATTCTGCAGTCTATTTTAAATGATACCAGTGATGAAAACAAAAAGAGTAAATCTGAAAGTATAAGCGTTCAACCCGCCGACAATAAAATTGATCTGATCGATTTTGATGAAACAGGTTTTTCTGATAAAGAAATTACAAATCTGATCTTTGCCCGTTATATTGAAAGATTGGTTCCGGATTATGAAATAAAT
>JAKLPX010000147.1 GCA_022013635.1 Candidatus Delongbacteria bacterium | reverse complement strand
TATTGATCCTAAGGATGGCACCGAGCTGAGTTTTAAAGTTTATGAAAACAGAAAAAAGGAGATAAAATATTCTGTGTGTTTGGATAATATTGAAAATTATATCGTTGATATGAACGGAAAATTATTGAAGGATATTACCGAAGCTTTAAATCCCGGGACTTTGCTGCCTTGGGAGAAAGAGTTTTCATTTACTTGGAATGGTAAGTATAAAGCCGGGGATACCGATAAATTTCCCTCTTTCGGTAAGCACAAGATCATTTATAAAGTAAAAGACAAGGACGAAAATGAAACATTTAAGGAATATGAGGTAGATTATGTACCTAAAGTAATAGTGCTTGTGAACGGGAAAAATTCTTACTCTACAGATTATACGAGCGGTGAATATTCTTCTGAATATTTTAATATTAACCTGAATAAGGATCAGACGGTAGGTGTTGAGTGCTATCACGGAGAGAAGAAACTGGATAAAGCAAGATTTCAATTTTCGTATTACAAAAAAAATCTCCTGTCTGAAAGCGGTCCGTATAATTTGGAAGGTTTGAGCTATATAACTGAATTGGCAGATTTAAATGTAATGAACAAATCCACATTCAATTTCAAATGGGATACGAAAGTCTTTAAAGATAATAGTACGAAGATCAGGCTTGTTGTAAGAGCCGGGTTTACTACAACAGATCAAAAATCAGAATTGTTCGTTGAGGATTCGACCCAAGTTGACACATATCGCCCGATCACCCTCGGCAGTGCGTCAATGGTGTTCAAGAAGCCGGCAACGGGAGGCAAGACTGTTTATGGTTCAATAAGCCCATTGCAGGAACTTGATACTTTAAGAGTTACAGTTCCGAAGTATGCGACTGAAGCTGAATACTGGGGTGGAGTTGAGATTCTGATGAACGGAGAGTATAACAGGGCAGATATATATAAACCGGAAACTGAACCCGAATATACGCAAACGGATACGACACGAACATATAAATTTGTATGGGATTTTTCTGAACAGCCTGAAGGGTTTGTGACGATGCGGGCTAGGTATGTGAACGATCCGCTGTCGTATAGCCAAAAGAAGATCAAGATCGGGTATTCAACCGTATGGGAAGATTTTGAGAACGGGATGGGTAATTGGGAAGTATTAACCCAGTATGCTTATCCGAACGGACTTGGCGAAGAACTGCATTATTGGCGGACAACTCCCAATACTTCTACAAACTCTACCGAGTTGAGAACATCAACAAATTATTTTACAGCACAAAGGTTTGAGATACTGAGTCCTGTAATAACAGTACCGCCTGTTGAAGATAGTGTGCAGACATATCTTTATTTTGACTATGCGAGAGAGTCTGGAAAGGATTTTCGCACTGGGTGCAGATCGATGATGGTAATACAGGTCTGCGATACGGTAGGCGAGCCGCTGTCGAACCAGTTTTACGGGTCATTATATCAAAGTGAGGCTGATTATCCAGTTACCGGTTATACATTAAATTTACCGAACTTTTTTGAACCCAATATGGACGGATTATTTGGTGATAATTACTGGAATAAGTACTTTTTCTGCTTGAACTGGGGCAGTTCACTTGGAGATTATACATATCACGATTACAGCGGGCAGAAAATAAGGCTGAAGTTTATACAGTTTTATACTATTAATTTTGCAGGAATAATAGACAATTGGGACTGGAGCTCGGGAACTCCTGTCTGGAACCCGACGCCGATAACATTAAATCCGCCATCGTCAACTGATCCTACCACGCATCATATAGATAATTTTCAGGTAAAGACATTTTATATGATAAATCTTCCGCCTACGATTGACAAGGTGGCTGATCAGGAAGTTAAGCAACACTGCGGCTGGCAGAAGATAAACCTGACAGGCATAACAAATGGGGAGAATACAACAACCGGAGATAATGAAGATCTGGAAGATCAGGGTAAATCGCTTCTGAAAGGAATTAAGAGTATCAAGGATGTGGAGCAGAGGGAAGATGGAAGCTTAAAGATAACGGCAATAGTTGAAGAAAACAAGAAGTTCAGAGAAGTAGTTCTGCCTAATAATGCTAAAGCATCGAAGTTCCCTGCTCAGAGTGTTGTTGAAATAACATTGTACAGCGACAACAGGGTAGTGATACCTGCGGACAGTTTGAAACTTGAGATGGAATATGCAGCCGGAGACACTTCAGCTGTGCTAATGTACAAGCCTGAAGATATTGAAAGTGGTTCATCAAATATAACAATAACAGTAACAGATGACGGCGGTGTTGAGCATAACGGCAGGGACTATACGGAAATGAAGTTTAAGATCAATGTGCTGCCTTTCAATCCGCCTGTTTATGATCCACCGATTGAGCTTGAGAATATAACAGAGGATTTTGAAGAATATACAATATATTTATCAAGTCATTTTAAAGATACTGATCCCGAAGATAAAATACATTACAAAATAAATGCTGATTCTACGCTGGTAAATATAAAATTAGAGAATGACGCTCTAATCATAAAGAATGTCCCTGATGCGTGGGGAACAGGCAGTCTTACGATCGTAGCCGATGACAGCACCGGCACAATACCGACTGTGGTAGATATTCCGATAAATATTGCGAATGATTTTGATGATTTTGAATTTGTAGAATATGAGATAGATGACGAAGACAGTATTCCGAAAATGTTTCTGCCGACAAATTTTGATCCTCAAAGCATAAATATAGAAGATAAGATACTATGCGAACTTACAGGTACAAGAACATATTCAGTAGTTCTAAGTAATGCCGAAACACTAAACGCAGGCATAAGCGGAAGCAACCTTGATCTGACTCCAAAAACGGATGTGAGAGGAAGTGTTGATGCGACGCTTGGCGTGAGCGTGAACGGGAGATCAGTAACCGATAAGTTAAGG
>JAKLPX010000146.1 GCA_022013635.1 Candidatus Delongbacteria bacterium | reverse complement strand
CGCCTTTCCTTGCTTCATATCTGAAATTGACAACGCATTCAAGAATTCCGTAAACCGTTGCGGATACGGAAGGTTCTATTTTACAATCGAACAGCGCCTGATTCAGAGTAGTGGTTATTTCGCCTTTAACATGCCTGTATCTTTTTTCAGTCGGCAAGGTTATCAATTCATATTCAAGCGATCCGTCTGTATTTCTTACAAGCTTGTGAGTAGTTACCGGATTCGGTATGTAACTGAAGCTTTTAACGAATTCTTTATTTTTGTCCATTTCCACGATAAATTCTTCCCCTGCCGATAAGAATCTGAAATCTACCTGATACTTGAGAGAGTTCGTTATTTCGAGGGCATGTTCCATCTTTACGCCCTCTAAGGCCAGTAATGAACTTGTAAGACCTTCGTCAGCTAAAATTTTTCCCTCTATGAACACGGAACTGTCGTCAGTGCGAGCGGACAAAGAATCGCCGAGAGCAGTCTCAAAATTATCGTTAATGCCCTCCAACGAAAAATTTATATTTGATG
This sequence comes from Candidatus Delongbacteria bacterium, assembly GCA_022013635.1. Lineage (GTDB taxonomy): Bacteria > UBA4055 > UBA4055 > UBA4055 > UBA4055 > JAKLPX01. The sequence continues at coordinate 4,513 of JAKLPX010000146.1, read as the reverse complement.
TGTCGTAAGAAAAAATCAGAAGCACCGAAAAAACAAGTAAAATTGCTCCGGCCAAAACATTATGTATGTGAGAACCTTTCTTATTGATTTCGAATCCTACAATTACTTAAACCAACAACTCAAAAATAATAAATAATTTTGCTTTTCGCAAGTATCATTTTTTGAAATTTGTTTATCATTAAAACTTTTCTTGACTTTATAATATGATACATATATATTCCGCAATTCCGAAACGGCGCATATTCCGGTAGTACCGGTAGTCCGTTCAAATTCAGGAGGTAACATTTAATGACCGAAACAAAAAACAGTTCCGTGACGGAACAAGAAGAAGTGTGGGTTGATAATATTGAGGATCTGGAAGAAGACGAATATTCAGAAACCCAAAAAAATGAAATGCTGGCAATGTATGATTCATCGCTGACAGAAATCAAGGAAGGCGAAATCATAGAAGGTAAAATCGTCAACATAGGACCTACAGGGGTAGCGGTTGACATCGGTTTCAAAAGCGAAGGTTTGATTCCGTTGGACGAATTCGACGACATCAAATCATTGAACAGAGGCGATACAATCAGCGTATTTTTAGAATCCGTTGAAAGCAGCGGCGGAAATCTTGAGCTTTCAAAAAGGAAAGCTGATTTCATGATGGTTTGGGAACAGGTTCAAAAAGTTTACGAAGAACAGACAATTGTTCAGGGTAAGTGCATAAGAAGAGTTAAAGGCGGTATCGTAGTTGACCTATTCGGAATTGAAGCATTTTTACCAGGATCGCAGATTGATGTGTATCCTATCAGAGACTTTGACGCTCTTATCGGACAGACAATGGAGTTCAAGATAGTTAAACTTAACGAATTGAGAAAAAACATTGTTCTTTCAAGAAAAATCATCCTTGAAAAGGATTTGAATCAAAGAAAAGACGAGACATTGAAAGAACTTCAAGTCGGAGATGTAAAAGAAGCTATCGTTAAGAATATTACCGATTTCGGCGTTTTCGTTGATATCAACGGTCTTGACGGTTTGATTTACATCACAGATCTTTCTTGGGGCAGGGTAAATCATCCGAGCGAAATCTGTAAATTGGACGAAATCATTAATATCCAAATATTGGATATTGATTACGGTAAAAAAAGAGTATCGGCAGGTCTGAAACAGCTTACTCCTCATCCTTGGGACGGAATCGAAACAAGATTTCCGGAAGGATGCAAAGTTCTCGGTAAGGTTGTCAGCATAACAGATTACGGTGCATTTATAGAAATCGAAAAAGGCATTGAAGGATTGATCCATGTTTCTGAAATGAGCTGGGTTCGGCATGTTAAGCATCCGTCCGCATATCTTCACCTCGGCGATGTGATAGATGCGGTTGTTTTAAATATTAAAAAAGATGAAAAGAAAATTTCTCTAGGACTTAAACAATTAGAGCCGGATCCTTGGGCAATCATCGAAAAGAAATATCCCGTAGGCACTAAGCATAAAGGTATAGTAAGAAGCTTAACTCAATTCGGTGCATTTGTCGAACTTGAGGACGGTATTGACGGGCTGGTTCATATAAGCGATCTTTCTTGGACAAGGAAATTAAAACATCCTAAAGAAGTCGCTAAAAAGAATGAGGAAATAGAAGTTATAGTTCTCGATATCAATAAAGAAGAAAGAAGGATATCTTTGGGTCATAAACAAACCTTGGAAGACCCGTGGGTTGAGTACGAAAAGATACTTATTGAAGGTTATAAAGCCAAATGCAAAGTTATAAAAAGGATTGATAAAGGCTTAATCGTCGAACTTGACAATCCTGAAATAGAAGGTTTCGCACCCAGGAATATGATCCATAATTTCAACGGTGTAAACGAAGGACAGGAACTCGACTTAACGGTTGACTCATTCAATAAAGATTTAAGAAAAGTCATAATGAAAAGTGATGTAATGGCTTCAAAGAAAGATATAGAAGCTAATGTTGTAAATGCTGAACCTGCGGCAGAAAAACCTGCAGCGGTTGAAGAACCGGCAGTAGTTGAAGAACCGGCAGCGGTTGAAGAACCGGCAGTAGTTGAAGAACCGGCAGCGGTTGAAGAACCGGCAGCGGAAAAACCTGCGGACGAAGCACCTGCAGCAGAATAAGTTTTAGTATTTCATTATAATAAAAGGTGGTCAATTGATCGCCTTTTTTATTTCTTATTTTCGATTGCAAATCAACTTTATATTCTTTAATTTGTGTAAGACTGATTCCCCGTCGTTTATGCGGCAGGCTGGTTCGTTTATAATTATTATTGGTAGAGGAAAAAATTGCTTGACTTGACAAAAAAACTTCTGTAAATTTTATTGTATGCTATAACCGAACAAATGTATGGTATAAGCGAACAACGGAGAAAGATGAACATACTGGCGGAAATATTTTCTTCAAAAGTAAGATCCGAGTTTTTCAGGATTTTATTCGGATTGGATCTTAAAGAATACCATTTAAGAGAGATTCAAAGACTTTCAGGTTTTGCTGTAGCCACTGTAAGGCAGGAAGCGCAAAAACTCACTCAATTTGAGCTTATTCTCAAACGGGAAGACGGTAACAGAACTTACTATTCCGCCAACAAAAATCATCCTCTTTATCCTGTTCTGCACGATCTTGTATTAAAAACCAACGGCTTAGTTCAGGTTTTAGAAAGATCGCTTAAATCTGATCTGATAGAAAGCGCTTTTATTTTCGGTTCAATATCGGCTGGAGAAGAAAAGTCAGAAAGTGATGTAGACATTTTTGTGATAGGTGATATAAGCTTGAGAGAATTAAGCAGATTATTAAAAGAGCCTTGTTCAATAATCGGTCGCGAGATGAATCCTTATGTAGTGACGATTAAAGAATTTATTAAACGCAGAGAAGAAAACGATCATTTTATTACCAGAGTTTTAGGGTTGCCGAAAATTATGATAAAAGGAAGTGAAGATGACATTGAAAGAATGGGAAAGTAGCGGCTGGCTGAGAAAACATACTACAAGCCTGCAGGAAATCACTCAATTACTTGAAATTGTGGATCGTGATTTAAAGGACTCTCAACATACAATTCTATCGTCAGACTGGAGATTCGGGATAGCTTATAATGCTGCCTTGAAACTTTGTACGGTTCTATTGTATTCAGAAGGCTATAAACCGGACAGGTCAGTTGCGCATTTCCGTACTATTCAGGCTCTTCCATTAATTTTAGGTAAAGAGAAAGAAGATGATTCCGATTATCTCAATAGCTGCAGATCAAAAAGAAACAAAGTTAAATACGACTCAATAGGAGGTGCAAGCGATTCTGAGGCTGATGAACTTATTGAATTTGTTGCCGATTTGAAAATACAGGTAATTGATTGGTTGAAAATTAAACATCCGGAATTTCTGGATAGTTCAAAAGAAAGGTAGCCAATATGTTGAATTTTTGTATAGTCATAATTTTTATTATTTCGTACTGATTGTGGTAAGAAAATGAACTTCCTATACTCAGATATTTTCATGCAAACCTATTTCTCTACTTGGGTGATCTTGCTATTGCTTGCGACTGCTATAGTTAAAAAGAATAAGAACGATTATGAATTCTTACATAAAAGCTATTGGAAATTTTTGTTCGAACCATGGAAACTGATAACATTCTTCATAGCAACAACCTGCATAACAATAATCGCTCCGTATTCAGGCGACCCGACCTGGGATTATCCCGATTCTATCCTTATCTCAGTTTTAACTTATGTGATATCTCCATGGACGGCGGGAATATTCTATCAGGCTGTGAGTAAAAAGAAGTTCAATATCAAATTATTTACGGCTATAATTTTCTTTCTAGTACCGTGCTGGGCTTATGACGCTTATATTTATTTCAAAGACGGATATTACCCTACAACATGGTTCACGAATGTGATAATTTCAAGTGGCATAGTATTAACAGCAGGTCTGTTCTGGAATTTATGCTGGTCAAAAGAAAAAGGAACAGAGTTCGCGTTCAGACTTGAAAACTGGCCGCAAAGATCAGAATCGTCAGTAAGAAAAATGCTTATTCCGATGCTGATCCTCATGTTCCCTGTAGTTTATGCTATAGGCTGGTTCGTTTATAATTATTTTTGGTAGAAAGGAAAATGAATAAAAACTCAACAATTTTATATGTTATAGGCTCACTTCATTATGAAAATTCTGAATTATTTAATTCTCAGAAACTGATTGATGTTCTAGAAGAAATAATGCCTGATCTGATTTTGGAGGAAAAAGATTTAGATTGGGAAATGTACGATGATGATTTTCACTATAAAACAGAACTTTTTGAAGATCCTGTTTACTCTCCAACGAACGAAAGTAAAGCGATATGGGAGTATAGCCGAAAACACTCTGTTAAACAAAGACCGATTGATATAAAAGCTTTAGGAGAATGGTACAGAACTAATAAATATCCTGAAAAAGAGGAGGCTTTTGATGTATTTATTGAAGAAGTTTATAAAGATAACACAAAATTCCCTGATAAAAGAGATGTAATAGTAAAATGGCTAGATGCGGAAAACAATCTTG
>JAKLPX010000145.1 GCA_022013635.1 Candidatus Delongbacteria bacterium | reverse complement strand
AGTAGGGTTTAAATTATTTTCTTCAATAATTATCAAATATTTACCAGGCGATGGGTAGCTTGTTACCATTGCATATCTTGATTCAACTAAATCGCCAGCTATTTCTCTTCTGATTAAGACCCCAAGATTTGGAAAATCATTTATTGAAGTTATTACATGAATTGAATCACCAAAAGACTTAGAATTGTTAACATATCCACTGGGATTGAATTGATTCTTTGCGTACAAAGCTTGACTTTTAGTAATTCCACAGCCATCAAGTAAATAAACTTCTGTTACCTGATTTGGCATTGGAAAATGAGGACCGGATATCTCTGTATAAAAGGAAAAAGAGAACAAAGAAGCATATAAGAATATGCAAAAGAAAGAGATTGATTTACGCATTATTCACCTCTTTTGTAAAAGGATTTTAAGTCATTAACCTTGTCTATTTCCATCGAGATATTTTCAATTTCATTTAACATATTTATATTTTTTGCCGGCACTTGCGTAAAAACATTAGGTTCGAGAAAATCAATCCAATAACGATACCCTTTATCATCATTATTTGTTTTTGATTTCTGAATGTTTTGTCTAATATAGAGCATATCATTATCTTTACTTAAAATAAAAACATAAGATTTGTTGATCCTATATCCTGTTTGATCGAAAGGCTCAGATACTAAGTTGCCGTCTTGAGAATAGTGTTTGCCAAATACCGTATAAATTTTAATAAATTCAGGTATTTTTGAAAAGTACCCTTCTCCTTTGATAAGTCTATCAATTTTCACAATGTAACAATTATGTGCAGGTTTGTCAGAATCAGGATAATTTAAGCTGTCAACTATTGTGCCACTCACTATTACTTGAGAAAATAATATCGTACTTTTCAAATCCAGACCATGCCTTCCTGAAAAGTTATTCCTATCCAGCTCGTAAATATCAATTCCGATTTTCTTTAGGTCATTTATTGCATCCAAATTGATCCTGCTTTTATAAAGCCAAGGAATTCTATGAATAGACTTCAAACCCAATTCTTTAAATTTATCTTTGTAACCTTGGTAATGGCTATCCAATTGTTCATATTTGGGAGTATCTTTCAAATTGAATAATTCCAATTCAGCCCACATTTGTTCTTCATTCTCCTTGAGATTTTTTTCATAGTCAAATGAATTGTTTTCTTCACCTAGTGGTACCGGTTTAATATTTTGATGTGATTCTTGGTTTATATCTTTGATCGTTTCTTTTTTTTGATCAACAGGCACATTTCTTCCGTCTCCCGACATTGCAAATACAACTGTCAGCATTGCTATTAATAATGTTGTAGCAATTTCCTTTTTCATTTAGAACCTCCGGTTCTTTTTTTGTTAATGTTAATGTAACTCTTTTTTGTTTCCGAAACAAGATGATTCTTTGTTTATCTTACAGATAGATAGGCATAATTCACATTTTTCACCTCCCGTTATTTTAAGTTGCAATGTATCATAACGGTCATGGCTATAAGCGCCCACCAGTCGTATAAACAAGACAGCGTCATGTAGCCAATGTTATCAGATGTAATCTAAACGAAAACAAAAACAATAACAAGGTCAGAATTTGAAATACTCCAAGTTAGAAATCCACACCCGACCAACTAGAGTAACATTGGCACAAATGGAATCTCTTACAAGGCGAAAGAAATACAATTAAAGGGCTTCTTACAGTCGGTATTACTGATACAGGCTGCGTATTTACGCCTTGTTCTGAACAAGAAGAGAGATTTCATTTGCACCAGTAAATAACTTGTCCAAGCGTAGCTGCTTGTCAGGATTTCTTAAACCTCTGAGCCAGAAAGTTACATGGCTATCTATTTCTATTTCAAATACAATTCATTATAAAATCTTTGTGCCTATATGAATTAAAACCAGACGAATTGCTTTAAGTTTTAGCCAGTCAATGTCCGGTAACGGTCATGGAAAAAAGCCTACCAGTAATATAACCAGACGAGGTCATTTTTCCAATGTTAGCAGTTGTATTTTGGAGCACAATCATTTAATATTTTCCAATGAATTTTATCGTTTTGAATTCTTGGCTATGATTTCATGCAGTGTATTGCAAAGTAAGCAGGGCAAGCCATTCCTTTTTCTAGAACATTATTCCTTATTACAGAAGCCTCGACTAATAAGGCTATTTTTAATTTCTCGCCAATTTTTAATAAATTAATTTCATCTCTCATTATTTCATACCATTCATTAATGCATGGCGTAGGATTATGCTGTTTAAATGGTTGGAACATTTTTTCTTTTTCTATCACAAAACCATTATCAATTACTATTTTTTTTATCTCTTCGCAAGAAGGCTCTATAGACCATATTTCACCCTTGAAAGCAAGAATAGCTTTAGCGAAATTCCATCTACGATACTGATTTTGAATATAAACCTCTGAATTCCAAGAAACTGGGATTTCAGAATTTATAACTATTTTACCACCGGGTTTTAACAGTCGGTGAAATTCCTTGATAGATTTTTCTAACAACCCTACAGTATTTGCTAAAAACACGACTGTGTCATCACAATTTATATAATCAACAGAATTGTTTTTATAATCATTCAAATCTGATATGTCACCATTTTTTACTTCTACATATTGCGAAAAATCTTTCAGATTTTCATGAATAATATTTCGATCTTCTCCAGAGAGGTTATTATCAAAACCAATAATTTTAGATGAGCCACCTTGCTCATGAATTGCTTTAGCCCAATAATAGGTTGATTCACCTGCGCCAATTGCACAATCAAAAATGATCTTGTTTTTCAAATCCAATTTATCAACGGAAAATTCATAAATATTCATAATAATCCCAAAGTTTGTAAGTTTTTTATTCTCAACCATTACTCCAAAATATTTCTGCTAACGGTCATGGAAAAAAGCTCACTAGATAATATAACACGGGTCAAGTCATTTTTCCAATGTTGTGGGATAGTAGTGATTAGTTCCTAGTCGGGTTATTGAGCTCTCCATATTGCCACCCTCCAAGTGAGTAAGGTTATAGTACCTTATAAATGTCCTTTCTTTCTGCAAACCTTTCTGCAATAGGTCATTATCTTTCTGCAATTTCAACTATTTCCCAGTAACCGGTTTTATTTGACCCTACTCTCTTTATTATCCCAGCGTTTTTCAACTCGGCAATCTTTTTTTCTACCGTACGCTGAGTAAGAGAAAGCATTTCGGCTATTTGGTTGCTTTTAATATTGTTATTTGCTTTAATAGATTCTAAAACATTCAAAGCGTTTTTACCGAATTTATTCCGAATTTCTACCGAATTTATTCCGAACTTATCCCGAATTTCTACCGGCTTTTCAATTGTATCAGTACCTCTATCGAATGTTGCTGTCACGAAAGTAGTGAAAGTAAATGAAATAGGCTTAAGTCCGTATTCTTTGACTTCACCTTGCATTCTGTTTATACCGGTTCCCATCTGCTCTATATATTCTATTCTATGAAATAAAGCGGCTATATTCGGATTTCTTAGAACGCTCTTCGTACCAAATTCTTTCTCCGTCAATCCGGGAACGAGACCTCCTGGGCTTGAAATGTCAATCCTGTTATCGAAAATTTCTACCATTACATTTGCACCATACTCAAAATAATTTCTGTGACAAACAGCATTAATTATAGCTTCTCTAAGAGCCTCAAGTGGAATTTGGTAGAACTCTTTCCTCTGCGGAGAACCGTCAAATTCATATCTCACAGGAATATGCTGACCTAAGAAAAGCATTGATTTATCAATATTACTTACCACATCTTCATTAAAATCCTTTCGGTCAAGAACATGGTTCTTTTCAATGCCTTTATAAAGTGCGCAAGTAATTTTAGCATGCCTGTAAAACTTACTCAAATCTTTTGCGAAAAAAAGAATTCCCGCATTATTGAAGATTACGCTACCTTCCTGCTTTTCAGCAACACCGAGATTCAAAAGTATAGAAGGAACATCAATTACAGGGGAGATCTTTGCCAGTCTAAGAAAATGCTCAAGCTTCGTTTTATCGAAATCTTTTTTGTATTCAAATTTCAAGTTCATTAACTCGTCAAACTTGATCCTTCCCTCAGATTTGAAAAATTCAATTATCTTATCTCTAGACATTTTCTGAGCATTAGGACCGATTCTAGTGTAAAAACCTGATGAACAGCTATAAGGCTTATCATCTCCGGGAATCACTTTTACAATAAGGATATTCTCAAATTCTTCCATGAATATTTTAACAGGAGGTTCGCAGTTGTTCGCAATATCCTGAATTTGGGATTTAAGCTTGTTCGTAGCATCAATACCAATAACTTTTCCATCGTCTGCAATTCCGATAAATATTCTGCCTCCAGCACCGTTTGCAAACGAAACCATTTCTTTATCAATATTTGCAACCCTT
>JAKLPX010000144.1 GCA_022013635.1 Candidatus Delongbacteria bacterium | reverse complement strand
TTGTTTTTCCGGGTGGAGGTCAAATCTATAACGGAAGATATTTAAAGGCGGGAATTTACGCTTCTATCGAAGCCGCTATGATTTACGGGGCCATTAAACAAAATGAAAGAATGAACGATGCTAAAGATAATTTACAATATTATAGAGAACTTGGTCTGCAATCAAAAATTGATGAATATGAATTTTATGTTGACACATATACCAGGGACAGAAATAATTTTATTTGGATGAGCGTCGGAGCTGTCCTTTTATCTGCCGGAGACGCTTTCGTTGATTCTCATTTTAAATCATTTAAAAGAGATCTGTTTAAAGAAGGCGATAAACTGAGTTTAAAGCCGGCAATAAACAGGCTGACTCTGACTTATGAGTGGTAAAGATAAACTAAAACGGAGTGAAGATGTCTGCTTTTGCAAAAACAGTAGATTCAAAAGAAGGAGCAAAACTGATCGTTCAGGGAAACGAAGCTTTTGCGTTGGGCGTAATGCACGCGGGTTATCATTCTGCGGACGGATACCCGGGAACGCCGAGCACGGAAGTAATTGATAAATATTTAAGCAAAGTTCAGGATAGAATAAATGTCGGCTGGTCAGTGAATGAAGCCGTAGCCGTAGCCGTAGGGATAGGTCATTCTATTGCGGGGTTCGATACGGTAGTTACTATGAAAACACCCGGTGCATTTCAAGCCGGCGACTCGATAACAACTTCGGCTTTTTATACTGCCGAAGCGGGCGCGTTCGTACTGTATGTTGCTTCGGATTATGTCCCGTCAAGCACTCAGCATGTAATTGATTTGAAGTATTTTTTTGCTTCCGCAAGAATTCCCGTACTTGAACCGAGAGATCATCAGGAAATGTACGATATAGCCTTTATTGCGGCTGATATAAGCAGAAATTTCAGAACTCCCGTGGCGATATTAGCCTCTGGAATTCTTGCTCATTCCGAAGGTCTTATACAAATAAAAAAACCAAGAAAAATATCTCCGAGAGAACTGAAATCCGATATGAAATCATGGATTATTATGCCTAATGTGGCAAGAGCAAATTATAATATTGTCACGCAGACAAGGATACCTGCAGTTCAGAACTATTATGAAAATTCTGAGCTTATAAATGAACATATCAGCCAGGAAGGCGATCTCGGAATCATTGTCAGCGGCGAGACCACAATTATATTAAAGGAAGTCTTGGAAAAGTTGAATATAAGACCTTCGACATTAACATTATCGGCTTTATATCCCGTACCTGAAAGAAATATAATTGAGTTTTCCAAAAAGATTAAAGGGAAAATTCTGGTTTATGAGGACGGCGACAGATTTTTAGAAGATAAGATAAAACTTCTCGGAATAAATGTAGAAGGTAAAGAAAAATACTCCGTCATAACCAATTGGACGCCTGAAGTCCTTATTTCAGATCTGTGCAGAAAAATCGGGCTGAAATATATTTTCGAGCCTAAAAAGTTAAGCGCAGAACCATTAAAAAGGCCTCCGTCAATATGTCCCGGATGTCCTTACAAAGCTTTCGGTTTAACCGTAAACGGGTTTAAACAATCCGGTAAAATCTATGCTTCTTTCGGCGACATAGGCTGTTCTACCCTGTTATATTTCATGAACGCTCTTGATACCGTACTTTGTATGGGCGCAGGAGATTCCGTCAGGCAGGGATTCGTGCTTTCAAGACCGGAGTACGCACATAAAACCATAAGCATCATCGGGGATTCATGCGAATGTCATTCCGGATTGGATGCGACAAGAAACGCAGTTTTCAGAAATACACCGGGCGTGAAAATCATTCTCGACAACAGGATTACGGCAATGACCGGAGGTCAGCCGGCGCCGAGCTCGGAATATAATCTGGCCGGAGTTCAAAACAAGTTCAATCTTATTAAAGCATTAGAAGCCGAACAGGCAAAAACAGTTAAGGTAAATTCATATAATTTAAAGGAAGTTGAATCCTCTCTAGCTCAGGCTCTGTCAGACGCCGAGAAAGGGAAATATACTGCTCTGGTTCTTGAGGGACCGTGCGTTCATCAGATGAAAAGCTCGACCAAAACCAGAAAAGTTAAATTTAACAAAGACAAATGCAGACGGTGCGGAAAATGCGATATGTGTCAGGGAATTGAATTTGACGAAGAAAAATGGCCGCATTTTACCCAATTATGCACAAATTGCGTCTCTCAGGGTCATGTATGCAGGCAAGTATGCCCTTTTGACGCGATAGAATTCATTGAGGAAGAATTAAATATTCAGATACCGTCTCTGCCTGAAGTCGGTAAATATGAAATTGAAGAAATTGATTCGAATTCTCTGCCTGAAACATTAAGGGTGGCGGTAAGAGGGATCGGAGGTCAGGGAAATCTGTTCTTCGGTAAAGTACTTGCCGAAATATCTCTGAACACTCCCTACAGTTCATCGCATATTGTAAAAGGAGATACGCACGGTATGGCTCAATTGGGCGGTGCGGTAATTTCTACATTTGCCTGCGGTAAAGTTCATTCACCCGTTTTTCTGCCTAAATCAACCGATGTACTGGTCGTGATGGAAAAATCCGAAGTCTTGAGAGAAGGATTTCTGGATCTTTTAAAGGACGGCGGAACGATAATATTGAATAATTACAAGGCGTTACCGCCTAAAGCAAGCATTCACGATTATCCTAAGGACAGCGATATTGACAAAATACTGGAAGGTTATAAAATTATAAGGATAGATGCGGAAGATATAGCTAAATACTTAGGCGATGTACAGGGAAAGACTGCAAATGTCATTGTGCTCGGACTTCTGTCAACGATCGAACCTTTCAATAAAATACCTGCAGGTACTTGGATCGGCGCACTAAAAATATTATCGCCGAACGACAATATATTCAAAGCAAATATTCTTGCATTTAACGGAGGAAGAAACCATGATAAATAGAGAACTGATAAACCCGAAATCAATCGTAATCGTAGGAGCTTCGGAAAACATCCGCAAACCAGGCGGCAAAATATTGCACAATATCCTTCTTGGAGGTTATAAAGGAAAACTTTATGCAATAAATCCGAAAGAGAAAGAAGTTCAGGGCGTTAAATGCGTCAATAAAGAAGACCTTCCGTACATTGAACTGGCAATAATTTCTGTGGCAGTGAATCATGTAAAGGATTATGTAGAATATCTGGGAAAAAATAAAAATACAAAAGCTTTCATCATTCTTTCCGCAGGATTCGGAGAGATGGGAGAAGAAGGGAAAAAACTGGAGAAAGAAATCCTTGATGTCGTCAATGAATATAAAGCTTCGCTTATCGGACCCAACTGTATAGGAGTTTTAACTTCGTCTTATAACGGTATTTTTGCGGGACCAATACCCAAATTAGACCCGAACGGCTGTGATTTCGTTTCAGGTTCAGGCGCGACAGCCGCATTCATCATCGAAAAAGGTATTCCTATGGGAATTACATTTGCCAGCCTGTTTTCCGTTGGGAACAGCGCACAGGTAGGCGTTGAAGAAGTTTTAAAATACTGGGACGAAAGCTTCGATCCTAAAAAAAGCTCAAAGATAAAACTTTTATACATGGAAAATATAAATAAGCCGGATATGCTTTTGAGACATGCCTCTTCATTAATTAATAAGGGATGCAGAATTGCCGCAATTAAATCCGGCAGTTCCGACGCTGGATCGAGAGCCGCTTCGTCTCATACAGGCGCATTAGCTACGCCCGACAAAGCCGTCGAATCGCTGTTTAAAAAAGCAGGTATAGTGAGATGTTACGGAAGAGAAGACCTGATCTATACGGCAGGCGTATTCATGCAGAAGGCACTAAAAGGTAAAAATATAGCTGTAATCACTCATGCCGGCGGTCCCGGAGTTATGCTCACCGACGCATTATCAAATGGAGGTCTTTCCGTTCCTAAAATTGAAGGTGTTTATGCTCAGGAACTTCTTGATAAATTATTTCCCGGCTCATCCGCAGCCAATCCGATAGATTTTCTGGCTACAGGAACAGCGGAACAATTGGGAATAATTATTGATTATACGAACGATAAATTCAAAGAAATTGACGGGATGGTCGTAATATTCGGCTCTCCGGGCTTGGGTGAGATTTTTGATGTATATAAGGTTCTCCATGAAAAAATGTTAAAAACAAAAAAGCCGATATATCCTCTTCTGCCTTCCGTCGTTTCAGCCTGCAAAGAAATCGAATATTTTAAATCTCTCGGTCAAATTTATTTCTCGGACGAAGTGAATTTGGGAAGAACGCTCGTAAATGTGGCAAATACACCAAAACCCTATATTGAATTTGAAGAAGTAAAAATTGATGATAAAAGAATCAGAAGCATAATCTCTAAAGCGGAAGACGGCTATTTATCGCCTGAACTGACCGCTAAAATTTTGGACGCTGCAGGCATTGACAGAATACCGGAATTTGTCAGCGAGAATAAGGATGATGTTACAAAAATGGCAAAGGAATTCGGATTCCCATTGGTTATGAAAGTCGTCGGCCCGTTACACAAGTCTGATGTCGGAGGTATCGAATTGAATATAAAAACGCAAAAAGATGTAATAAAAACATTTGACAGAATGATGAAGATAAAAGATTCTAAAGGCGTCATGATTCAGCCTATGATTTCAGGCAGAGAATTTTTTGCAGGCATAAACTACGAAGGCAAATTCGGGCACAGCATCCTTTGCGGTCTCGGCGGAATATTTATTGAAGTATTTAAAGACACCGCTTCAAGTTTAGCGCCTTTCAGCAAAAATAAAGCATTACAAATGGTTCGTTCGCTCAAAAGTTACAAGATCATTAAGGGAGACAGAGGGCAGAAAGGCATAGACGAGAATAAATTCGCAGAAATCGTGGCAAGATTATCAAGCCTGAGCCAAGCCGCTCCCGAAATTATGGAAATGGATATAAATCCGCTCATCGGAAATGATAATTCTCTTATAGCGGTTGATGCAAGAATCAGGGTAAAGATATAGCATATACTTTAAAACAAAAATCGAGTTAATTATTTGGAATAAATTTGGATGCTGAGCGTTAACGATGTAAAATTTCTATCAAAGGGGCCGTAATGGACAGAGATAAATTATCGGTTTTGGCAGTGAGTGACAGCGGATTCATTTTTGATCCGGTTACAGGTCATTCCTATACCGCGAATGCGACAGGATTAAAAATACTTGAATTGTTAAAAGCGGGAAAAGAATTGGATGAGATCAAATCGGCTTTGACCGATGAATTTGATGCTTCGGAGGATGAGGTATCGGTTGATATTAATGATTTTATTGAAAACCTCAAAAAATATTTTTTAATATAGGGGTTCGATATGAAAATCACCGTAGCCGTAAGCGGAATCAATACTATTGACAACCCCGGTCCGGGAGCCGGTATCTGCAGGGCTTTAAAGGAAAGCGGGATGGATATAAGGACGATAGGATTAGCTTATGACGCTTTGGAACCGGGAATTTATCTTGATCATATAATAGATAAAAGCGATATCATGCCGTACCCTTCAGGCAGCCGTGAAGCGTTCATCGAAAGAATAAAAGATATACACGCAAAAGAAAAGATCGATGTGATTATTTCCGCTCTTGATGCCGAACTTCCGATATATATGGATATTGAGCCTGTTTTAGAAGAAATCGGTATAAAAATGCTTATTCCGACAAAGGAAATGTTCAGAACGAGAGATAAGCTCAGATTAAAAGAACTAGCTGAAAAGATAGGCGTAAAAGCACCTGAATATATAAGCTGCGCATCCACGACCGATCTGCATAACGCGGTTGACAAACTTGAATTTCCATGTATGGTAAAGGGACCTTTTTATGAAGCTTACAAGGCTTATACTATCGGTGAAGCAGAGAGTTATTTCACAAAGATCGCCATGGCGTGGGGTTATCCTATAATCGTTCAGAAATTCATTGAAGGAGACGAATACGATGTGATCGGCTGCGGAGACGGAAAAGGTAACGATATGGGTGTTTTCGCGATCAGGAAAATGACTATAACCAAGCTCGGAAAAGTTTGGAACGCAGTAAGTGTCCGTAACGAGAGACTGATCGAAGCAACTAAAAAGGTCGTTAAAGGATTGTCGTGGCGCGGCGGATTTGAATTTGAAGTTCTTTTGGAGAATAAAACTCAGGAAATTTATGTTCTTGAAATAAATCCGAGATTTCCTGCATGGGTTTATTTTCCTGCAGGCTGCGGAATAAATCTGCCTGCAAGGATGGTACAGTTTTTAACAGGCCAGAAATATGAATCTCATTCTGATTATAAAAGCGGAAAACTCATGATCAGATACACGAACGAACTTGTTAAAGATATAAAAGATTTCGAAAAGATCAGCACATTCGGCGAATCATAACAGTAACTAGAAAGGTGAAGAAAATGAAGAAAGAATACATAAAACCGTACATAAAAAAACAAACTGCCGGAGTCATGAATAAATTCGGAGTGAGTTATAACAAGGGTCATAGAGAAGAGATTGAAGGTCATCTCGTGAGTGAATTCACAGATCATTTCGGATCGCCGGTATTCGTATTAAGCGAAAAAGTTATAAGGGAAAGATACAGAAAATTATATTCATACTTTTCAAGCAAATATCCTAAAGCAAAAATGAGCTGGTCGTACAAAACAAATTATCTTGATGCGGTATGCTCAATAATGCATCAGGAAGGCGAGACCGCTGAAGTTGTTTCAGACTTTGAATATCAGAAAGCAAGAAGGCTGGGAGTTCCCGGAAAAAAGATCATATACAACGGGCCGTATAAACCTATCGAGTCATTGATCGTAGCTTTCAGGGAAGGAGCAATGGTAAATCTGGATAATTTTGATGAGATAATCAAGGCCGAAGAAGCTGCAAAACAACTCGATATAAAAACTCCTGTAGGTATAAGGGTAAATATGGATACCGGTGTATATCCGCAGTGGTCAAGGTTCGGGTTCAATATTGAAAATAACAATGCTTTTAATGCTGTAAAAAGAATTCAGCACAGCGATCATCTTTATCTTGATGGAATTCACTGCCATATCGGAACTTTCATGCTTGAACCGAATGCTTATAAGGAAGCTGTAAAAAAAGTCGTCGCCCTGATGAGAAGGATAGAAAAAGAATTTGAAATATCAATTTCTTATCTGGATTTCGGGGGCGGTTTTCCTTCAAATAATAAGCTTAAAGGAACTTATTTGCCGCCGGAAGTAGCTATTCAGCCGATTGAAAATTTTATTGATGCCATAGCCGACACATTATTGGAGGAACTTGAGCCTAAGGAATATCCCGATGTATATCTGGAGACCGGAAGGGCAATCGTTGACGAAGCAGGATGGCTGATCACTACAGTTGATGCAATAAAAAGACTTCCCGACGGCACAAAAAGTTATATAATTGATGCCGGTGTAAATCTTTTATACACTTCATCATGGTATAATTATAAAGTGGAAATTGACAGGGAATTGCACGGAGCTTATGAAAACAGCATAATCTACGGTCCGCTCTGTATGAATATTGATGTTGTTGTAGAAAGCGCGTTTTTGCCTCCGCTTCCCAAAGGAACAAGGCTGATATTATCCCCGATGGGAGCTTATAATGTAACCCAGTGGATGCAGTTTATAAGGTACCGCCCGGCAGTCGCATTGATCATGGAAGACGGAACGGTCGAAGAGATAAGAAGGATCGAAACTTTGGAAGATATCGTCGGACCTGAAAGCATACCGGATAAATTAAAGAAATTTCACTTTTAATTAAAAGTATTTGAATATGGAAAAGAGCAGCAGGCATACGAAGTTTATAAATCAATCTTCTGAGGATGTATTATTTTCATACTCG
>JAKLPX010000009.1 GCA_022013635.1 Candidatus Delongbacteria bacterium | reverse complement strand
CGATCCTTGCATCAGGAATCTTGAAGTGCAATCGTCACTGCTATTCGAATTGTGCGTTTGACGGTGCTTATTTTGCAAAACACAAGATGCAGTTTTTAATGTCCGGCATAACATAATGTTACTCCCTATTTTTGTGTTTATATCTACTTTTTTAATCGGGCTTTTTATTTATATTATGTAATTTATAATAATTGAGGCATCTATGAAAACAAACAACTAATTACTATTCAAAACCGGAAGTTGTTATTGATCTAAGTGAAATAAAAGAGGTCAGCAAAATCATTTTATTTAACCGTTATACCAGTTCTCGTGGTACATTCGGTGGAAATAATGCTGTCAAAATACTGGAACTAAGCTATTCAACTCAAAACGGATCGGATTATAAATCACTTGGTCAGTATAATTTAGACGGACCAAAGCCTTTTTGTGCAAAAATAAAGGGTGTAGGACAAATTTGTACATTTGTTGACGATACATCACCTAATATTATTGAAATTCCCAAAACACATTTAAGATATCTAAAAATTCAATTTGTTGAAGCATTTTGGGGAAACGACATTCCCGATGACTGGAGAGATTCATTTTCTTTAACGAAGATCGAATTGTATAAGGACTAATATATAATAATTCATTTGTAATATTGTCAGGAATTAGTTATAATCTTGTTCTAATATATATGGATATAAAGTCCTGAGAGCAAAAGAAAGATTATGGTATATCGTTATAATCTTGACATAGACAACAAAAGAGGCTTCTTTAGGTTTGATTGAAAATACAACTTAAAGGAATAAATTTAAAAAGACTGATAATTGATAAAAAAACGACAGAATAAAAAATGTTGATCGAATAGGAGGATTGAATGCAAGAGGAGGTCATAAAGACCATTGCGGGTTACATTGCACTGGCTGTACCGATTACAGTAGCCGTGGGCAATTTTGCACGCATCGCCATGGAATGGTTGAATCAGCGACATAAGATCAAGAGTACTGTCATAGAACAGACTCACAACATCACAACGCATTACCTTGACCGCGCCCTTGATCCCAAAGTACCGCTTGCTTTCCGACATCAACTCCTACGCTTCTTGGGGACACCTGACCAAGGCGGTTCACGCCTCGAGAACTGGGCAAAAAGCGAACTCGAACGTGTCGGCAGTATTGTCGATGAGACCAACCGTGCCGTTGAGACTGCTGAGAAGGAACTACACGCCGCACAGACCGCAGCCCAAGTTGCTGCCGCTGAGAAGAAGTTATCCGAGGCTATGCAACGTCAACGGTCACTAATGGAACCGCCAGTCAAACCCCCAATGACGGCAGCGGCTCTACGAGCGGGGCTAGTCACGGACAAGGATCTCTCCGGTATCGACATGAAGAACGAAAACCTGAAGCGCATGTCACTCACATACAGGAAGCTGATCGGTGCCGACTTCTCCGGAAGCGACCTGTCAGATGCAAGCCTTCAAGGATGTGACCTTCGAGCTGCACTCTTTGTCAACGCCAACCTCAGCCGTACTACATTCTACGATGCAGACCTACGTGGAGCTAATCTGGAGGGGGTAACACTCGTCAGTAACAATTTCCAACAGTCCCGACTCGAAGGTGCTGATTTTCGCAGTGCGTCGATTGACGGTGTTGATTTTGGAGCAACCTACGATAAGACGACACAGTGGCCGGACGGCTTTGATCCTGATGCGGCGGGTGCAGTGAGGGTAGATGCCGAACACGTCACTGAGAAGAGCAGCGACGCTAAACAGTGCTCGGACGAAGTCGTTAGAACTATAGAAATGAAAACTGAATGAAAACAGGTATGCTTGAACCAGAAAATACAATAGAGGATGTAAAAGTACGAATTCAAAAATCGTATAAGAACCCTAATGTTGGTACTATTACTCAAGCTGTTTTGAAAGAGGGTCCAATTGCTTTTAAAGTCGCGACTCTTATGGAGATTATAAATCCAAGAACTAGGGAATTTCACCACTATTCACTGAAAATTGATCACATCGACAGAACCAAAAATGGTTGGTTTCATAAACCTGATAAATCTGTAAGACTTGAAGGAAAAGAACCTGATGAAATTAACAAACTTTTCAAGTTCCTATCCGTTGCTTATAACAATCAGCTAGACAAGGTTAGCGGTGAATTACATATTATAAATGCCTCTGATTACAAGAAATTAGAAAACATTATTGAAGCAATTCCGAATATAGCAGATATAGACAAGCTGTATTTGGTTGGAAACATTCTTTCAAGTCTAGATGCCGAATCCTCGTCTTTCTCGGACTTTGTAAATATACTCAAGGAAAGCAAGGCTGAAACGTTAAATAATATTGCAGCAGCATCAAAAATGATTGAGTACTCAAAAGCGATCAATAGACTCAAAGAACTCTTAGAAGATAATGCTACAACTGAAACTCAGTTACAAAAACACTTGGAAATAAATCCTTGGATGTTTGGTAGCGAATACAGTGAGCTTTTGCCTAGGAGAAACTGGACTAGAGATGATCAGCTCGATTACATGCTAAGAAAAACTGTTGATGATTACCTCGAGATAGTAGAGATTAAGACAGCGTTTAAGGAATCATTGTTTTTACACGATCCTTCTCATGATTCATACTACCCATCATCTAAGTTATCACCAGTATTGGGTCAAGTTACTCGTTATATTGAAGAAGTAGAAAGGAACAGAGACTCAATAATCGCAATAGATGGCTCAGATCCTCTAAAAATTCGCGCGCGAATCATTGTTGGTCGCGATGGAAATCAGAAACATCAAAAAGCTCTTAGAAATTTTAATGCTCATTTGTACAGAATTGAAGTCATCACTTATGACCAGCTTATTAAAATAGCTGAGCGAGTTCTTAGTATGTTTGGTGTTTTGCAGAGTGAGGTAGAGGAGGATTTACCTTTTTGATACTGGACACAATAAAGTTCTGTAGGGTCAAGCCTTCATTATGTCTATGCTTGCAATATAGCGTGACGTTACACACCCATAATCTCATCAATCTACACATTGACTCTTTCGCTTGGCTTGCCGTCGAGGCTGGTGAAGTAGTAATTTCTGTATTTTTCAATCTTGACCATCATTTCTTCGGTGGGGTTAAATGCAAAATAAGTTTGCGTGAGGGTAATAATTTGAAAATATATTTCTTTCTTAACTTGACAAAGGTTTTGAAAAACTTTAAATTCGATTTTATAGTTTAGTCTTGTTGTTAATACGAAAATTTAGGAGTATTTTTGCTATTGGAAGAGATCGAACATACAAGGATTAATATCTCAAAGTTAACTGATGCTAAACATAAATCTAAATTAGGTCAATTTTTTACACCAATGACTATAGCCAAATTTATGGCTTCATTATTTCCAAATATAGAGTCTGAAGAATGTATTTTACTTGATGCTGGGGCAGGAATTGGTTCTCTTTCGGACGCATTTCTTGAAAGGTGCGTAACAAATGAATTAGAGTTTAAGAAAATTAATATTAAAGCCTATGAAATTGATAACATTCTTAGACCGTTTCTTGAAGAGACTCTAAATAAGTACGTCAAAAAACTTAATTTTAATTACGAGATTAAGAGTGAAGATTTTATTGAAGCAGCTGTAAGCAGCATACAATTCAATTCATTTAAAGAATTCACACACGCTATATTGAATCCACCTTATTTGAAAATCAATAGTTTATCAAGGTATCGATCACTTCTGCGGCATGTTGGAATCGAAACAGTAAATTTATATTCCGCATTTGTTGCTCTTTCTGTTTTACTTATGCGAAATGGAGGTCAAGTAGTTACGATTATTCCCAGGAGTTTTTGCAATGGGCCATATTACAAAACTTTTAGGAAATTTATTTTATCAAAGTGTGCAATTCGTCACATTCACCTTTTCGAATCAAGGAATTCTGCATTCAAAGATGATCAAGTGCTGCAAGAAAATGTGATCTTGTATCTAGAAGTTGATGGAATACAAGCAGATGTTACAGTCTCTGTTTCTACTGATGAAAATTTTTTCGATTATTCCTATGTTTTATATCCATTTGAAGCAATTGTAAAAAAAGATGATTTTGAATCATTTATTCATATACCATCTTCAAGAAGTAAAGAAAATGAGCAAAATATTTTTTTTGCTCAATACCAACTGAACGATATTGGTTTATATATTTCAACAGGGCCAATAGTAGATTATAGGTT
>JAKLPX010000143.1 GCA_022013635.1 Candidatus Delongbacteria bacterium | reverse complement strand
TTTGTTCATGGAACAACAGTAGATAATCAAAAAAATATTTCCTCGGGATGGAGCGATGCTGAATTATCGGAACTCGGTAGGGAGCAATCGATAAAATTAAAAGAATTGCCACCCGACAACTCCCAAAAGAAAAAGAGCTATTGAATAACCTTTTATCTAAATTTGAAAGTGCTGATGTGCAGAGAAAGTTAAGTATTATCGAAATTGCCAACACAAGAAAGTGTTCCGATGATGAGGATCTTAAAAATGTCCTTTATAACAAAGTAGTGACTCAACTTACTCAATCCAATAAAGAACAGCAAGCGATCATTCAAAAGATAGTCAACGAATTGAACTACTTGGGAAGAGATCGACTACGACAAATGACTACAGACATTTTCGATTGGATAAAAAATCAAACTGTTGCCAATCAATATTACATATTACCGATCAAATTTATATTCAACTTACAACAATTATCAAAAGAAGAACTCGGACATATTCCTTATTATCTTTTTCAAATCCTAAGAACAAGCAACGACCTACCAGAGCTTGAAATCGCGTCGGATATGCTAAATCAATTGAAACCCAACTACGAAGAACATCAGCAAATATTTAATGACCTCAAGAATAGAATTGATCCTGAGGGAAATTTATCTATTAAAAATTATCTTATTGCCGTGCTACTCAAGCTAAAGCCTTCAACATTATCAGAGAAGAACAAAGAGTTTTGGGAGCAGGTTGAAATTCTCCATCAGGCATCACAACAGGTCGAATCTTAGTCATTGGGTAACTCTTCAGCTTCCCAGAAAAATCTCTGGATTTCCTTGTCAGTTAGTCTTGCTTTCATGCTCAGTTGAATAGATCTTATAGAATCAGCCTGATTTTAGCTACCCACAATCTGTAAAATCGTCAATTCTTCATGTCCTCATCACCCTGAAAAACAGCTATCAATAATTCCTTTATTTTCATGTTGGTTACGACAGTGACTTTTCATCTGCTTATAGACAGGTATTTTCCTCAACTTATAGTGGCCGCGTAGAAACACGTAGGATTGGTGTAGGACTCTTGACTCCGGCTTTTTCCTGTTTCGGGGTCGAAATAGCCTTATTTCGTGTTAGGCATGTCTATAGGGGCTGTTAGGGGTAGGGTTTGGGAATGCTTAACGAAAATGAAGCGTGAATATCCTTTAGATGGGGCAGATAACAATACCACTACCGTGACAAGAGTAAAAAGGTGGTGATTGACGCGAGAATTGTTCAATGCGCGTGTCACGCGCCACCTTCTCGGACATCGCTTTAGATCCGCTTGTCGGTCTAATGATCGCGGACTATGATCCGATAGATACGGCCATATATGAAAGTGCATTAAAACAAAACGATTTCATCGCACTCGCACCTTTGAATTGGTTTATTGTTGGAGTATTCTCAATATTCGTGACGAGAGATAGAACAAATAAGGGATCAACCTCCCACCTTTGCTTTTCATTCGGAGTAATTATGAATTGGTGATCACGACCTTTAGACCCTTTAACTTCAACGTGTAATATGGTTGTGCCTTTGACGCAATGCAGATCATACCCGCGACATTGAGCACTGACATCTGATACGCTCCATCCTTTTTTTCGATACCATCGAGTAACAAAACGCATTGCTGCTTCTTCGACTTTTTTGTTCTCTTTTGCTGAACCAAATCCGCCACCACGTTGCGTTGATTGGGATGAGTCTAAATCGTGTTTAGTATTTTCAGGAAGACGGCTATCAGAGACAGGAAGACGGAATCCTATTTCGTTTACAAAAGCTTGAAATTTGTGCTGAGAAAACGGGCCATGAATAGTCTGCCGTGATGATTTGATAAGGAATTTTTGGAATATTTTAACGGGTACATATCGATCTATCGGGGTTATGACAGCTTGACGTTTGAAACGCCACCATTTCGATTTCTTATCATAAAAGTATTTTCCAATGCGCGCTATACCGTTAATATAAACATCTTTTGTTTGGTTAGGCGCGTAACCAGTACAGATTATGGCAATATCATTTTCTTGCCATTGGTGAGAAAATTTGAATATTGTAGAAGAGGCATAGCTCGTGTCCCACTTATATTTTGCTTTTATTTGCTTCTGATATTGTTCCAGGTGTTCAAATTGCGATGGATCATATTTGATTGCAGTCCAGCCAACTGCAACGACTTTTTCAGACATGAAATCAGCCCAATGGTCACGATAGCCTGGGCCTCCTTCTGTTGTTTTGATTAGCCAACACTGTGAATTTTTGTGAGTACTATTGGACTGTATTTTAGTTTTTCTGAGCCAAATATTCTCAAGTGATAATGCAATCTCCGAAGGCATGTATATACCAGATGCTCGTATGCTCCAATAGAATGAGGACAAAGGGTGTACCTGTAATTCCTGCAATTTGATCAATGGCACTTTAGACAAAAAATCAAAACGTAGCCCCACATAAAGTGCTTTGCTACGGGATCTGGCCTTTGATTGTTCCCAAGATGTATCGTAGTACGTCTCGGATGTTGTAACTCCTGAACCAATAATACCTTTGTCTGCGCTGCCGAGACGAATGAGGAAAAAACGACTACCTACAGGTAT
>JAKLPX010000142.1 GCA_022013635.1 Candidatus Delongbacteria bacterium | reverse complement strand
TGGTTCGTTTAGGAATTTCACCTTTGTAAAATTCATATTCATAGAATGACTGGTTTAGAATACCTGTGCCTCTCGTTTCAGTCATGAATTCATTCCGGAATCCTATCAAACCACGCGCCGGCACTTTAAATTCCAATCTTGTATAACCGTCGTTACCCTGAACTAAATTTAATAATTCGCCTTTTCGCATTCCCAGCTTTTCAATAACTACGCCGGTATAATCATCTCCGACATCTATCATAGCCAATTCAATAGGCTCGGTTTTCTTGCCGTCAAGTTCCCTGTATATAACTTTCGGTTTTGATACGGCGAATTCATAGCCTTCTCTCCTCATATTTTCAATAAGAATTGCCAATTGAAGTTCTCCTCTCCCTTTGACGATGAATTGATCAGGCAAATCAGTTTTTTCGATCTTGATGCTTATATTTGTTTGTAATTCTTTCTCAAGTCTATCCCAAATATTTCTTGAAGTAACCCATCTGCCTTCAAGGCCTGCAAACGGAGAGTCGTTTACAATAAATGTCATGGCAAGTGTAGGTTCGTCAACATTAATTAATGGCAGCGGTTCCTGTTTATCTTTGTCTGTTACTGTTTCGCCGACATCAATCATAGCCAAACCGGCGATTGAAACGATATCCCCTGCATGAGCAATTTTTGTCTCAACTTTTTTAAGTCCGTCATAAATGAAAAGTTTAGCGATTCTATACAGTAATCTATCTCCATCCCGTTTCAGCAAAACTACTTCTTCGCCGAGTTTTGCTTTTCCGCGATGGATTTTTCCTGTGCCGATTTTTCCCAAATAATTATCGTATTCTATGGCAGAAACTAAAAATTGGAAATTACCATCCTCATTACCGTCCGGTTCTTTTACATATTCAATAATTGTGTCGAGTAGCGGAATTAAATTATCGCTTTCATCATCTATATTGTATTTTGCAATACCCTTTTTCGCGGATGCATATATTACAGGGAAATCCAATTGTTCGTCGGAAGCGCCGAGTTCAATGAATAGATCATAAACTTTATCAAGAACTTCGATCGGATTACAATTCGGCCTGTCAATCTTATTTATAACGACTATGGGTCTTAGTCCTAATTCCAAGGAATTTTTCAATACATATTTTGTTTGCGGCATCGGTCCCTCAAAGGCGTCAACCAGCAACAGAACCGAATCAACCATTTTCATGATTCTTTGAACTTCGCCGCCGAAATCAGCGTGACCGGGAGTGTCAACAATATTTATTTTATAGCCTTTGTAATGCAATGCGGCGTTTTTCGAAAATATGGTAATTCCTCTTTCTTTTTCGATATCGTTGGAATCCATTATTCTCTCTTCGACTTTTTGATTATCTCTGAAAACGCCTGTTTGTCTTAATGCGGCGTCAATAAGCGTAGTCTTTCCATGGTCCACATGGGCTATAATCGCAATATTTCTTAACTTTTTCATCTTTTCTTCATAAGCAATTTAATTAAGGTCGGAATATATTGATTATTTTTCGTTTTTACAATATTTTTCTTTGATTAATTATGTCCGCTAAAAAGACAAGGAAAATATTTATATACATTATTTTATCATAAGCATCTTACGGGTAAGCTTTTTATCCGATGTTCTAAGCGTATAGAAATACATTCCGCTGTTAAGATCATTAGCCTCAAACCTTACACTGTGATACCCGGCAGATATTTCTTTATCAACAATCTTTTTCACAAGCTGACCTGCGATATTATAAACGGACAATTCGACTTTACCTGTTTTACTTAAATCAAATTTGATATTCGTGACCGGATTGAACGGATTCGGGTAATTTTGATAGAGTTTTATAGTCAGGGGCAATGAAGATTCATTATCTTCAATCCCGGTCGGATCATATTCATAGCACCCAATATCTGGAACGGCATCTCTCAGATTTCCGGCAATATCGTATAACGGCACATCGTCTGTCCAAATACCCGCATTCCTCAAAGGCGAATGTTCCTGTATCCACCAGTGCCCGTTATCAGGATCGGAGAAATAAGGTGAATATTCATCTCCTGTGTTGTTCGGTGAAAGATTGATATTACCTTCCCCAAAATAACCGCCGGTTATTCCACAATAAGATATTGTCTGTATCGGGCCAACCTGATCTTCAAAATTGAATGTAAGTGCCGGTATATTTCCAAAAATTACGCTGTTTTGAATAATTTCTTTGTCTTCAATATCTTCCAAATCATGGTAAATATATAATCCGTTTCCGATCGGTGCGTTATTATCGGCAATTGTGCAACTCTGCATTTTTAAAATAGCTACAACTCTATCATAAAACGAATATACCTTATGGCATATACCACCACCCTCCTCTCCTGCCGTATTTTGTGTAATTAAACAATTTATCAATGTTGGACTGGCTGAAAAACCAAAGATACCTCCTCCCGAAAGTTCAGCAACATTCTGTGTGATGATTGTGTTGTAGATCAAAGGACTTGCACTAATGTCACCACAGAGACCACCAAACACATTAAACATACCACCACCTCTGATAGCATAATTGTTCTTAAAAACACAATCTTGTATAGTTGGGGGGGTGCATCTATTAAACATACCACCACCAAAATAACTGTAATCACGAATTGTTCCATCCGCATATCCATCCTGTATTGTAAATCCATCTATAACAGAGTTACTGTCACTAGCGAGTTCATTTCCAATGTAAACTACATGATAGGTATTATCCTGAGCATAACCTTTTACACCTATATCACCCGATAGTATTGTTTCATTATTTTTAATATCTCGTTGATCTATGGAAGTTTCAGTTCCAGCAAAACCGCCATAGAGTTTCTTACTTGGTCGTAAAGTAAAATGCTTTTCTCTTTCGGTTGTCCCATAGTATTTTCTTTCAGATTTTCCGTATTCTTGAAATTTATATATAAAATCATTTTCATCTAATTTGTATTCAATTCGTTCACAAGGCCAATTCATAGGTATGTATTTACCTTTTGCAACCCATATTTCTTTAGTATTTACATGATCTATTCCGTTTTGCAGTTTGTACCCACTTAAAGCGTTAGCCCATGACGATCCGTCACCGATGCCGTCTTCTTTTAAATAAACAATTCCATTAATATCTGGATTTATTATTATTGAATCAGTTGTTGTAAAACTAAGTTCTTCATTTGCATAAGAATATCCTATCTTGTTTTCACAATATGCTCTGTAATAATATGTAGTATCAGGTGATAAATTAGTCACTAACAGCTCAAATTCTCCTTCATTCAACAATTCCATTAATCTTATAAGCGTACCTTCTGTATTAGGATCGAATCCGCTTATATTACTATATTTTATTCCTTTTGCTACCAATTGAGTTCCACCGTCATCAGTTATATTACCTCTAAGTGTTGCGTATGTAGAAGATATATTCTCGGCAGGTAATGTTGATAATGTTGGAAGTACTGCATTTGGTTCGAGACTTTCATATTCATAAGCTCCCATATCATAACTCACTCCCTGTGGTCTTGGATTTAAATTTATATCTACATCAAGTGCATTCCAAAAGACCCCTGTATCAATACAGGGGGATAATGATTGTAATGACCAGTCATTATTATCAGGATCAGTAAAATAGGGTGAGTTAAAATCACCTTCATTGTTTGAAGATAACGAATAATTACCAAATCCTTCATATCCATCTTGAATTGCATTGAAAGAAAATTTCACATAATAAGCATCATAGCGAGATATTTGTGCAACACCATTATTACTCCAAATAATATTATTCGAAATTTCGTTAATACCGAAATCAAATCCAAAATTCTCATATTTACGAGGAGTTAGATAAATCCCTCCTCCTTCTTCAGTTGCAGTATTAT
>JAKLPX010000141.1 GCA_022013635.1 Candidatus Delongbacteria bacterium | reverse complement strand
TAATTATAACTATCGGCAGAAGAACAAAAATAGACTTCCTGTCTGAAAAAAAAATGAAAAAATCATTCAATAAATCCGAATGAATGGTTCTATTAAAAAAAAACAATATATTCTTGTCAATTTCATATAACGAATTCATATATTCAAATACCTTAAATGACTTGCAGTTCCATTATTTCCCGAATCTGAAAATTATTACATCTCCGTCACGAACGATATATTCTTTGCCTTCCAAACGGGCTTTCCC
Source organism: Candidatus Delongbacteria bacterium (assembly GCA_022013635.1). Lineage (GTDB taxonomy): Bacteria > UBA4055 > UBA4055 > UBA4055 > UBA4055 > JAKLPX01. The sequence continues at coordinate 2,672 of JAKLPX010000141.1, read as the reverse complement.
TTTTTGTTTTGCTGTATTTCTGTTAAATTAACAATCTACGAAATCTTTATAAGATATTATTTCTGCTTTAATAAATTTTTTTTCGAAATCTGTATGAATTACCCCTGCGGCTTGAGGCGCTGTCATTCCTTGTTTGATATTCCATGCCTTAACTTCAATTTCGCCTTCTGTTAAAAATGTGCCTAAGCCTAAAAGATTGTATGTTTCCCTTATCAAAAGGTTCAATCCCGGTTCTTCCAGTCCGTAATCTTTTAAGAATTCAATTTTATCCTCGTTACTTAAAAGCGACAATTCTGCTTCTATCTTACCGCAGATCTTTACTACTCCGCAATTATTCTTTTTCGCGATCTCTTTAACATCTTCAGTATATTGAGAATCTTTGCCTTCCATAAGCTCTTCTTCCGAAATATTACACACCAGTATTACAGGCTTAACCGTAAGAAGATTCATATCCTTGATCATTTCTTTTTCCTGTTCTGTCAGATTCAATGTTCTCGGATGCTCCAATTCGGACATTTTAGAGAATAACTTTTCATACAAGGGATGGATATCCATAGCCTCTTTATTTCGTGCTTTTACGAGCTTTTCGTTCTTTGATATTCTGTTTTCAACCGTTTCAAGGTCTTTGATAATTAATTCAGTTTCAATATTTTCAATATCTCTTTTTGGATTCACTGTTTTATCCACATGGACAACATTCTCATCGTCAAAACATCTTACAACATGTAAAATTGCGTCAACAAGCTTGATGTCACTTAAAAATTTATTTCCCAGTCCTTCTCCTTTTGATGATCCTTTGACCAATCCTGCGATATCCATTATCTCTAAATGATTATATACTTTCTTATTGCTGACAATATGCGCAAATATCTCGTCAACTCTGTAATCTGGAACTTCAACAACCGCAGTATTCGGTTTTACAGTCGAGAAAGAATAATTTGTTGATTCTGCTTCCGATGATGTTAATGCATTAAATATAGTTGTTTTACCGATGTTTGTTATACCGACTATTCCGGCTCTTATGCCCATGTCATCTCCTGTATAGAGCACAGGCTGGACACAGGTAGAGCACAGGCTTTAAAGCCTGTGTCCAACTGTGTCCAGCCTGTGTGTATTAGCTTCCCAGTGTCGCTACCATTACAGCTTTGATTGTATGCATTCTATTCTCGGCTTCCTCGAAAACCAGTGAGTTTTCAGATTCAAACACATCATCTGTTACTTCCATTCCGTCAATTTTGAATTTTTGATATATCTCTTCGCCTTTTACTGTGTCTCTGTTGTGGAATGCAGGAAGGCAGTGCAGAAATTTCACATTAGGATTACCCGTCAATTTTACAACTTCTTTGTTTACCTGATATGGTTTAAGAAGTTTTATCCTGTCAGGCCATACAGATTCCGGTTCGCCCATGGATACCCATACATCTGTATATAGGAAGTCAACGCCTTTTACTGCTTTTGCGACATTATCGGTAATTAAAATTTTCGCGCCTGTTTGTTTCGCGATTCTTTTACACTCATCCTGAAGTTCTTTAACGGGCTGGCATTGTTTAGGAGCCGCCATTCTGAAGTCCATTCCCAATTTAGCCGCACCGACCATGAGAGAATTTCCCATATTATTCCTTCCGTCGCCGAGATAGCAATACGATATTTGATTTAATGGTTTATCTGAATTTTCTATCATTGTCATGATATCAGCCAAAATTTGAGTCGGGTGAAATTCGTTGGTTAAACCATTCCAGACAGGTACGCCTGCATATTTAGCTAATTCCTCAACTACATTTTGTCCGAAACCTCTATATTCGATGCCGTCATACATACCGCCAAGAACCCTTGCTGTGTCTTTCATAGATTCTTTATATCCTATCTGCGAACCGGAAGGTCCTAAATAAGTAACATGTGCACCCTGATCGTAAGCAGCCACTTCAAAAGCGCATCTTGTTCTTGTTGATGCTTTTTCAAAAATAAGGGCGATATTTTTACCTTTAAGTTTTTGAACTTCAGTTCCGGCATATTTTGCTTTTTTAAGATCAATTGACAGATCCAAAAGAAACCTGATTTCCTGCGGGGTGAAATCCAACAGTTTTAAAAAGTGCCTATTCCTTAGGTTGAACGCCATTTTTAGTTCTCCTTTTCAATTTCATATTTATATATAGTTTCGCCATCTTTTATCATACCGTTTTCTCTCGCTTTTTTTTCCATTTCGAACGAATCTCTGTTTTTTAAAAGCTCGTTATGTTTTTTCTGTTCTTCTGTTTCCGCATTAAGCTTATCTGTTTCCGATTGAGTTTTTTCATATTTGCTTTTGTACTCAAACCATTTGAATATCGAGTAATCTCCTCTGAAAAACAAATAATACGACAAAGCAACCGCAACTGATACGAATAAAATGAGACCTGTATTTATTTTTTTCTTCTTCATTCCCATTCCAAAATCTGAAGAAATATATGAAAGTTATGTATATAACTCAATAGCTGTTTTAATTCTTTTTTACTTTTTTTAATAAAAGATCGCCGATATTCATGTTATAACCCTTTGAGGCAAATATAATTTCGTTGTTCTCGTTCAGAAGAATTACTATAGGGTATGATTTATCTTCTATTTCTGGAATCAGTATGTTGCCTTTTTTCTTTATAAGTCCGTCTGTTTCATTAATATCGTTATCATCTCTCAAT
>JAKLPX010000140.1 GCA_022013635.1 Candidatus Delongbacteria bacterium | reverse complement strand
CAATAAAAAAAACTGCGAAAATCAGAAAAAACGCGGCTATACCGGTTAATAAAAGAACATATCTTTCAGGTTCCGGTTCCGATGAAAGTTTTTCTGATATGAACAGGCTTACCGGAGTATTGAAATAAAAAGCGCAGAAGATTCCGGCTATATGAAATAATTGAACGATAAAACCCTTCCAAAATCCGATTACGGCATATAAAGCTATCAGAGCCACTACAATTATGTCAATAAAATTCATTTTATCTCCGATTATTATTTTTTCATTCTGTCTTGTAATACTAACTTGATTATTTCTTGAGTTGATATATCCTTGCCTTTTTCTTTGATGATCCTTGCCACGGCATAATTTGCATCGGAATTCTTATAACCCAGCCTTACCAGGGCTGTTACGGCTTCAGTGTTGTCGCCCGCTAAGCCCATAGCTAAATTCATTGCGGTCATATCGTCGAATTTGCCGATTTTATCTTTCAATTCGAAAACTATTTTCTGCGCAGTTTTTTTGCCTATCCCGTGCGCCTGTGAAATCAGAGTAACATCGGCAGTTGCTATTGCGTTGTATAATCTGTCGTATTTGATTTCCGACAAAAGCTGTATTGCGGTTTTAGAGCCTATTCCGGATACTGAACTCAGTATTAAAAATAACTGTTTCTCTTTTTTATCAATGAAACCGTAAAGAGACATATCGTCTTCTCTAACCTTAAATACAGTATGAAGAGTCTGACCTTTTCCGATCTCTGCCAAAGACGAGTATGTAAAAGAAGATATATTAACGGAAAAACCTATTCCGCCGCAATTAATAATAACCTTTCCTGGATATTTGTACAAAATCTCTCCGATAAGCATTTCTATCATTTATTTATCTCAACTCCTTAATAATTTGTTTAAATTTGTATGTCTGAAGAAACGACAGTGCAATCGCAACGGCGTCTGCAGCATCATTAGGTTTCGGAACTTTAGTTAATTTAAGTATGGATGTTACCATAAATTGAACCTGTTCTTTTGAAGCATTCCCGTTTCCGGTAATGTTTTGTTTGACTTCGCGGGGCGAGAATTCAACGACATCCAGTCCTGATTTTGATGCCGCAACCATCGCGGCGCCTCTCGCATGACCTAATTTTAAGGCAGATTGTACATTTTTTCCGACAAAAACGGATTCAATGGCAAAGAATTTCGGCTGCAAAGACGCTATAACCTCGCAAATTCCGTCGAAAACGGTTTTAAGTCTATCTGCCATAGGCGATTGCGGAGAAGTTCTTATCACGCCGAGTTCAATCAGAAACAGCTTCCCATCATCTCCGGATTCCAAAACTGCATATCCCGTACATGCTATTCCGGGATCAATTCCTAGTATTCTCATCTATATTATCTATTCCATTGCTTCAATATCTCCGTCCTCAATGTCAGCGTTATTGTAAACGCCCTCGACATCATCCAAATCTTCCAAACCTTCCAAAAGCGAAAATAAATTCTTTACCTTATCCGAAGGAACTTTTACGCTGTTATCAGAAATCATTGTAATTTCGTTTGATTCAAACTCGTATTTTTTCTCTAATTTATCGCAAACACTCAAATAATCCTCGTAGGCTGTCATGATTATAAATTTATCATCTTCTATTTTCATATCTTCCGCCCCGGCTTCAAGCGCGTCTTCCATGACTTGATCTTCATTTTTACCGTTTGCGTCAATGATAATCTGCCCAAGCTTTTTAAACATCCAGCTGACCGAGCCGTTTTCTCCTAAATTACCTCCGTACCTTGTAAAAATATGCCTGACTTCACCGACTGTCCTAACTTTATTGTCTGTCATTGTTTCAATAATAATAGCTACGCCTCCGGGACCGTAACCCTCGTAATTTATATCTTCATACGATACGCCCGGCAGCTCTCCGGATCCCTTTAATTTTGCCTTGGTTATATTCTCCATCGGCACATTAGAGGATTTGGCTTTCAGCATTGCCGTTTTTAATCTGGGGTTGGCGTCTTCGTTGCCCCCACCCAATTTTGCTGCTGTCATAACTTCTTTTAATAATTTGGTAAAAATTTTACCTCTCGCAGCATCGGTTTTTTCTTTTTTTCTCTTTATTGTTGCCCATTTTGAATGTCCGGACATTATTTATACCCCTAATAAATTAATTATCCGATATTATTTCAATTACTTCCACTTCAATATCGCCGATTGGAATTTTTATCGTAAATTTAGCGCCTGCTTTTTTTCCCAAAAGCCCCTTTCCTATTGGCGAATCGGCTGAAATTTTTCCTTCAGCGGGATCCGCTTCGGCCTGAGAAACCAAAGTATATTCGAGCTCTTTATTTCTTGTATGATCTTTAATTCTGACTTTACTTAAAATTCTTATAAATTTATCTTTGGTTTTACTCTTTATAATAATTTGACTATCGGCTATATATGTTTCTAATTCCGCAATTCTGATGTCTATTCTTGTTAAATCTTCTTTGGCTGCTTTAAAATCGCCGTTTTCTCTTAAATCGCCGAGCTTCCTTGCTTCATTTACTCTCTTTAAAATCGCGTTTCTTTCTATATGTTTCAAATTATATAGTTTTTCGACGATCTTTTTCATACCGTCTTCTGTCAGATAGTTCATGTTATTTTTTCCCGGGTTTATTTTAGAATTACAGATTTATCAATTAAATCTTTTATTTTATTTTTCTCCTTATAAGCATTTTTGGCTAACTCAGTGTTAGGAACAAGCTCAATCACTTTTTCAAAATATAAATATGCCTTTTCGTATTTTTTATTTTTTAAATTACTTTCTGCGGTTTTCATATATGATTCAGCTTTAAACTTGTTATCGTCTTTCTTTTTTACGCTCGTTTTTATCTTGACTTTAGGTTCAAGTTCAGTAATTTTTGTTTTAACATTCTGCCCCAGATTTGAGGGAAAATTCTCCAGTAATTTCAATGAACCGTAAGCAGAATCATATTCTTTTGAAGATATAAAACCGTCGCTTGCATTTGCATAAAGCTCATAAAGACCCCGGATTATATTCACCGGTTTTATGATAACAGGCTGTATTTTTGCTTTTCTTTCAGGATTGAAATCTTCAAGAACAAACAATGGTATTTCGCTGACTGAATAGTTTTTGATTAAATTCTCATTGTTTTCATTCATAACATTAATCTTTACAAGAATAAAGTTTTCGGAAAGAAAATCAAGAAGACCCTCGTTTAGAAATGCTTCAAATTCGTTGCAGGGCTGATGATTTTCGGCATAAAAATATATAAGCAGAGGAGCTTCCTGTCTTTTCGCTTTATCAATTCCAGAATCTATTGATGATACCCATGAAATCGAAAGGACTTCGTTAGTAAGCAGCGACAATAGCATTATCCAAAATATTTTCATTTTCAGTTCTTTT
>JAKLPX010000139.1 GCA_022013635.1 Candidatus Delongbacteria bacterium | reverse complement strand
TTTCTATTTTAATATATCAGCTATAATAATTTGTGATTTCATTTCTTGAAATTATATACTTATCGTTTTGCGAATCGAAGGTTGCATTTAATTTCTTAGCAGGATTTTGTACTGTATATAAATCAGGATAATCGCTATTTGCTTTGAATACTACATACAAAAAATAATTATTATCAAGTTCTTTAGCTTTACTCCATTCATTAGAGGTAATTTCAACATCTCCAGATTCTGTCCTTCCTTTTACTTCGATAAATCTAGTATTACTTGAATCACTCGATTTTATATCATAACCTAAATTCAGAGATGAAACATCAACAGGGTTACGATATTTACTTCTTTCAAATTTCATTGTATGATTCATTGCGTTCATTTCGACTTTAACTTTGGCTTGTTCTTTCGCTAATTTATCTTGTTCTTGCCGTTTTCGTTCATTGTCTTCTCTTTGACATTTTCGTTCATATTCTTCTTCATGTCTTTCACGATCAGGCTTTTCTGCCTTCCATTTTTTTACTCTCTTATCTTCTTCTCTTATATTTGTAATTATTAGGTTTACGATAAATGAAGTAAGAATTGCTATACATGGTGTTAAGAATCTTATGTATTTTCCGTCACCTATAATATAATCAAAAATCAATCCAAATGTTGCAAGAAAAGACCCCACACGTATTAAATTTAAATATCCTTCAATTTCACTATACGAATCTTCACAGCTTTTATAGAGACCGTATATAATAATAAATGAGATAATAAATGTAAAAACAAAAACAGCCATTTTCTACTCCTCGTTTGATATATAACTATTGTCTATTACACCTCTATTACTTTCAATTTTGTCACAAAAACATGAATATACATGCTCCATGGTTATTTAACCCTATTGCAGTAAGATAATCCCATTTCCAGTCTTTTCAAAGAATATTATTATCATTTTCTGCCGCATTAATTCAATTTAAGATACTTGGCTCAATGGTCTTCTCACTTGATTACAAATTGCTATGTCCTACAACGGTCATGGAAAAAAATCCGTGCAATATTATTCCCCTGCATGGTTTTTGCCAATGTTGTGGGTCGTCGCAATTTGTCTCTCGTATCCATTGAGCCAAGTACCACTATCCATTCCTCCTACAGCCTGCAAGTGGAAGCTAAATACTTGAGGTTTAAATTTAGCCCAAACTCAGGCTATTAACAAGTCTCTTAAATGGGATTATCTTTCTGCAAACCTTTCTGCAATAGGTCATTCTCTTTCTGCAATTTAAGATTTCTTCTTAACATGTGTTATTTGTTTTACTGCTTTATCGAAGTCATTTAAAGCGAATTTGGCATTTTCCAATCTTGATTGACTGAATTTCTCATATTCGTTATCAGCGATTTCCATAGCCAATTCATGAGAAATCTTACCGGCATGTTCAAGAATTTCTCTATCGTTTATCGTAAGAAAGCTATCCAGCTTTTTTATCCAGTCATTCATGTGCATAACAACTCTACGCATTGCTTGACCTTCTGCAAAGATCAAATATTGCTCTGTAAGGTTATTTAAAGCTCGAATCTCATCCTCATTCAGATAATTTTTCGCAATCGAAACATCTTGCTTGCGAACCTTTGAACCTCTAAAACTAGTCAGACCCATATTTGGCTTGGTCGAATAAGCCCGAGAATGAATTATTTCTGCGGCTGTCTGACCTGTGATAGCCCAATGCATTTTATTCTGTACAGTTTTAAAAAAATCAATGCTGATAACAGCTGTGGGATCATAATCAATGCTTGTGGCATAAATATCTGTAATCTTCTGATAGAACCTTCTTTCAGAAGTCCGTATATCTTGAATTATTCTTGTCAGTTCTTCAAAATAATCAAAAGGCAAATCTGGATTCTTTAATCTTTCAACATCAAGCGTAAAACCTTTTACAATATATTCTTTCAATCTCTGAGTTGCCCACTGTCTGAATTTAGTGGCAACACCGCTTTTAATTCTGTATCCTACGGATATTATTGCGTCTAAATTGTAGAATTTAGTATTATAATTTTTACCGTCAGCGGCAGTAGTCAAGTAATCCTTGACAACTGAATTCTCCTCAAGTTCTTTCTCAGAAAAAATGTTAATTAAATGTAAACTAATATTTTGTTTTGTCGTCTGAAAAAGATCAGCCATAGCTTTCTGTGTAATCCAAACGGTTTCATCCTGCATACGAACATCAATCTTTATCTTGCCGTCTTCTGCTTCATATAATAGAAACTGACTTTTGTTAGCATTAAGTTTAGTAATTTCATTCTTTTTCATATTTTTCTACCTCTTTTATGATAATGATACTAAATTTATTTTCAACATTTCGCACCTATAGCAATTTAACAAAAATCAAACGGATATTCCACCAATTGTTAATTGAAAAATAACAAGAGCTGAGAATCATATAATGGCACCCACATAATTTTTTCGATATTTTCAATTATTTTTTGGAGTTAATTTTTTAACTTAAACCCAATGATGTCAAATTAGGAGCATGATAAAATATTTATTGAATATTAAATGATATTGCATTATATTTTACGATTATATTTTGTTGTTAAAATTTCAATTTCAGAATTAAGGAGAGCGATGATGTTTAGCTGGTGGGATATGGGAGAGATGGATGGATTTATGGGTACTGAACTTGATCATTCTAATATAGCGGATCTTCCTGAAAAATAGGCATGAGGATAAAATTTCGTGCGGGAATGTGGTCACTACAAAATAATTTATAATAATACTGATAATTTTACTTGCATATCTATAATATAATGTTTATATTACCACTATGTACATGGACATCTGCAAATATAAGAGAGGCGACAAAGAGTATAAACGGGTTCTACTTCGTGAAGCCTACAGAGAGAACGGAAAGGTCAAGAAGCGCACAATAGCTAACCTTAGTGGCTGTACTGATGAACAAATTAAAGCTATTAAATACGGCTTAGACAACACAGAAGCAATAAATAATAATCTCGTTTCAGATATTTCTCAAGCGGTGAGCGGTAAAATTGTCGGTGCCGTAGCAGCTTTATATCAAGCTGCCGGTATGTGTGGAATAACCAATGCTCTCGGCAATACAGCTTCGGCACGATTGAGTTTAGCCATGATAATATCGAGATTGATAAATCAAGGCTCGCGTCTATCATGTATTGAGTTGGCGAAAAATCATACGCTCCGTGAGATATTGGGATTGCCTGAGTTTACAGAAGATCATCTTTATGATGCAATGGATTGGCTTACCGAACATCAGGAAAATATTGAGAAGAAGTTGTTTAGCGATAATGCCCAGTCCGATACGATTTATCTTTACGATGTAAGCTCAACTTATCTCGAAGGTACACAAAATGAGCTTGCAGATTATGGGTACAATCGTGACAAGAAAATAGGTAAAATGCAGATAGTTTACGGACTGCTGACTTCTTCTGAGGGCGAACCGCTTTCAATTGAGGCTTTTCCGGGCAACACAAGAGATCACCTTACTGTTAAAAATCAGATTGAAAAATTGCAGGCAAAATTCGGTTGCAGCAAGATAACATTTGTGGGTGACAAAGGTATGCTCAAAAGCGCACAGATTACAGACTTACAGGAGCATGGATTTAACTACATCACTACTATTTCTAAGCCTGAAATCAACACTTTATTGAAAAATAATATTTTACAGATGGAACTTGCAGAGACAGCTAAGCTTGACGGCTGTTATGTGATGAAAACAGATTTGCCGGAACAATCTGCCGACAAAGAGACCATACACAAAAGATACAAAGATTTAGCATTGGTAGAGCACGCTTTCAGAACCTGCAAAACTGACTGGCTTGAAGCCCAGCCTGTATTCGTGCGTAAAGAAAACAGAACCAGAGCCCATTTGTTTATCATCATGCTGGCTTACAAAATAGCTATGCTGCTGGAACGGTCTTGGTCAGATTTAAATGTTTCTGCCAAAAATGGAGTAAAAACATTGAGCACAATCACATCGTTTGTCTGCAAAATCGGACAGGATAAGGTTATAAAAGTTCCTAAACCAAGCCCAATGTGTGAAAGTCTTTTAAAAAAGTTAAAGGTAGTTTTACCGGACTTTTTACCGATAATAACTTAAACTGAGACACCACACATTTTCATTGAAATATTATTTATCTATCAACTATACTATAACATGCAGACCAAATTGTCTCTTGTATAAAATGGAAGATTCGCTATAATTGGATAAGGTCAGATATTCGATGCGTACAAATTCGTGTCAGATATGTTCAGATGCGCAATGATGTCAATAGTAATTATTGATAATTATGTTGATGATACAGTTCTAGTGCATTTGACTAAAGTCAGTAAAGGAGTGAAGGTAAAGATAATGACAAAGTCAATTTCATTATTAATGGTAACCTTTCTACATAAAATCGAGTCTAACGGGTAGAAGACTTAAATTTACCGGACACAATAAAATATTCTTTTTGCTTGACTAGTAATTTGATTACATGTAAATTGTAAACAACA
>JAKLPX010000138.1 GCA_022013635.1 Candidatus Delongbacteria bacterium | reverse complement strand
GCCAACTGAATTGGAATGGGATTTTGCCGCTGCAGGCGGGAATATGGATAAAGCCTATTACTTTTGTGGAAGTAATAAGATTGATGAAGTGGCAGTTTACATTAAAAATAGCAATAAATCGACTGCAAATATAGGTAGTAAGAAAGAAAATGAACTAAGTATAAATGATATGAGTGGTAATGTTTGGGAATGGTGCTGGGACTGGTATTTTACAAATCATGATTTATATGATCAGAATATTAAATCTGGATCATACAGGATCATTAAAGGGGGAAGTTGGCTTGATTTTGAGAATAATTGCAGATTGTTAACCCGAAACGGTGCTTATCCGTCTAGCAGTAACAGTTCTACAGGTTTTCGTATAGCTAAAAGCATAAAGTAAGGGATTATTATTTAACTTGACTTATTTGTAATGTTTTACTTATATTCATAGCAATATGATTCCATTAAAAAGGAGAAAAAATGAAGAAAGTTATTACTATGATCTTTGTCACTATAGTTTTTTTGACAGGATGCAGCACTCAATACAGGATGGTAAAAAAGACTGAAGTAAGTTCAAAGACAACAAACAAAGGTGAAGAAATACAAGTCAAACAGCAGACTTATATTGCTTTCAAAGAAGTTATTGAAAGATCACCTAATGTAAAAGCTGTAACCCGAATGACAGATTTAAAAGGCACAAAACAACCGACTTTTTATTCCGTTTCTCCTTCATCTAGTGAAATCACCGTGCAAATTTGGGAAGAAGATAAAGGCAAATGGATATCCAATCTGTGGAAACTAAAAACATCGGGTTCGACTGCTCTTACCAGATTGACTAACGGAAATTATTACGATGATGGGCCATGCTATTCCGGGGACGGCTCAAATATTTATTTTTCAAGCAACAGAAGTTCAGAAACTTTAAAAATTTTCAGAGTAAAATCTGATGGAGCGGGAGGTATAACTAAACTTACACAGTCAAACTCTTATGATGCATATCCAAGCATATCAGCAAATTCACAAGGTATATATTTTATGTCAAAACCATACAATGCAGAAGAATGGCAAATTTGGAGTATGACTTATAACGGGCAATTACCTACTCAAATCAAGGAAGGAGAATTCTCGCGAGTATCACCTGACGGCAAAAGTGTATTATTCACTTCTGTAGATAAGAAATCTAATAAAAGTAAGATATGGACGATGAATGTTGAAGGTACTAATGTAACCCAGCTGACTTTCGGCAAGGGTTCAAACGACATGTTCCCGTCTTGGGCTAACGATAATAACACAATAACATATTGTTCTGATATGTCAAAAGATTCTAACGGGAAAAAGAACTTTGATATATGGGTAATGAGTGTTGACGGATCTACTCCGCCTATCCAACTTACTACAAACGGTTCAACTGATCTGCTTCCCCAATTCAGCGATGACGGCAAATATATTTATTTCCTTACCAACAGAGGTTTCGACTGGGATATTTGGAGGATGGAAATAGCCGATTAGGATACAAATAGTTAACATATTAATTAAGAAACCTCCGAAATTTCGGTGGTTTCTTTTAAATATTAAATCTCAGAAAGATTCATGATATTTTCTTGATAATGTTTTTTTTACAGTTAAAAGCTATATAAATTGAATACTATTGTCAAGACTTTGAATTGACAAAATCCTCATTCTACCGTATATTGCGAATATGTGTATCCTTATACTTGAAAAAAAAAAGGATGGAATATGAAAAATACTTATACAAAACTAGTTTTAACATTGTACTTAACAGTTTTCGCCACTTTACTTTATTCTTCCGATAAAGCTACTTTATATTATAAGAACGGCGAAAAATTAGAATGTGATATAGAACAATATGAATTGGGTAAATGGGTGGTTATAATTGATGAGACCGGAACAAAAAGAATAATCTCTTGGGATACAATTAAGGAAGTGGTTTTCATAAAGACAAATGATGTCCAGGACAGTGCAATATCACAAAATCCAACGATCACACTAGACTCAATTAAAACTATAGTAAGCGCACCCTCTTTGTCAACAGATACTACTCAAATAATTCAAGAAGAATCTCCCGATGTAAGCAAAACAGAAACAGTTCAAGATTCAATAAAAAAAGAACCCGAAACACTTACAATCGCTCAAAAACTTGCAAAAAGGGAAAAAGAAAGAAAGAAACAAGAAGCTCTGGAGGCTCAAAAAAAATTAGCAGATGATATAGAAAAACACAATAAAAAGAAAAAAGGTTATAATAAAGAAACTGAACCTGTTGTAGCTAAAACACCTGCTACTCCTGCAGAAAGTAAAACGGAAAGTAAATCTATTTTTGATATTTTCAAAAAGAAGAAAGCGCCTATAACTGATACAGAAGAACCTTCTGTTAATACAAAGGAAGATAAGTTTAAGGAAGAGATCAAGGAAGAGAATAAATACGAGAAACCAGAAATTGACCTGAATAAGAAATCAGGAAAGCTGAGTGTGGATTATTATCAGACTCTGGAATCTGATGCAACAAGAAGGGCATGGATCGAAGATGGAGGATTGCTGAAAGGTTACGGATTTACAGCAAATTATAGTTACACTTCAATGAGTGAAAAGTTTCTTCAGAATATGATGAAAGAAGCTATTAGGAACGATATGCCTTATGAAATGTCAATTTCTTCAGATGGTACAACTATGCATGGATTTGGTATGTCTTATTCAGGTACATTGAAATGGATCAAGCCACCAAGCTATTCAGAAGGGAAAAATATTTGGAGTGCATTTTCAATCGGGGGTACAAGTTCGTTTAGTTTGACACTAGGTAAATCGGATATGACAATAACTATGTACGATGTACCTTATATTGGTACAATGATATTAGAAAGTAAGTCGAATATGACAATCACAACAATTGAGTTCTCCGGTAACATTGGTTACACTTTCGGTCTCGGAAAGTATTTTTCTTCGGATTCATGGAAAGGAGTGATGCTTGGTTTGTACTGGAAGCCTAACTTTATGATGATGACAGGATCATCAGAGTCAGATGGAGTATACACTGATATAGAACCACAATCGAATTTTAACTTGACAGGTTTTCAGTGGACGATAGACTGGGGTGATTTCGGCGCAATGGTTGATAAAATTGCTAATGAAGCTCATCTTTCGATTAATGGTTATATAATACCTGAAACGGAAAAAACACCATTCATGTTCAGTATCGGGCTGGGTATTGTTTATTACTAAAATAATACAATTGTTAAAAATTAAGGAAAACTGGATGAGTAATATTTCTTTTCTGACAAGGTTGTTCTTTTTGACAGCAATTATTTTGACTGCCATATTTATGATCAGCTGCAGCAGCGATTCTAATTCTACTGTTGATCCTTTCGTTGATCATACAGGTGAAATAGGAACTGTAACCGATATTGACGGAAATGTTTATCCCACGATCGGGATCGGTGGGCAGATATGGATGGCTTCTAACCTAAAAGTTACACACTATCGCAACGAAGAAATGGTTCCTAATTTAACAGATAATGCTGAATGGAGCGCTACGACAAGCGGAGCTTACTGTTCTTATAACAACGATCCGGCTAATTCTGTAGTTTACGGGCATCTTTATAACTGGTACGCAGTAATTGACAGCAGAAATATCGCGCCGGAAGGCTGGCATGTACCAACAGAGAGCGAATGGGACAAACTTATTAATTGGCTTGGAGGAGAAAATTCGGCAGGCAGCAGACTAAAAGAAGCAGGAACAACACACTGGAGTTTATCGAATTCAGATGCGACAAACGAAAGCGAATTTACAGCACTTCCCGGCGGTATGAAATTCAGCTCATACTATATGAATTTGAATACTCAATGCTATTTTAGAACAAGATCATACTGGGATCTTGTCGGTACTATTGTGCCTGTTAATTACAGTCTGCACAGCGACAGTTTGAGTGTTTTCTCATATTCTTTACAATACAAAGAGATGGGCATGTCCGTAAGATGCGTAAAGAACTAAATGATAACTTACATTTGGAGTTATAGAAATGTATTTGAAAAAAATTGTATATGTATTATTATCGGTTTTCATGTGCTTTTCAGCCGAATTTACAAATGTAAAAGGTTTCGGCACTGGAAGTTCAGAGCAAGATGCTTTATTAATAGCTAAGGCTAATGCTCTGGAAAATGCAGTAGGTGTATTTTTGTCTTCAGCTTCGATCATGAAAAATTATACGACAATAAGTGATAATATAATCGCAAAATCAAATGGATTTATAAAGACTTATGAAGTAATTGGCACATCAAAAAATGATGATGGATCTTATTATGCTGAGATAACGGCAGATATAACGGATGTGGTGGATCAGCTGGTTCAGGATGAAATGGCGCTCAAATTCCTTCTTACTGAGATGAAACTTCCTTCATTTGCCGTTCAGATATTCGATAATAACGGTAAAAAGGACGATAAAGCAGAAACATCCGTAAAAAAATACCTTATTGAAAAAGGAATGAAGCTAAAAACCATTGAAAACGAGGATGTTAAAATAGATTCGTTAAAAAAACAGGGGATAGACTTCGTTTTGAAAGGAAATACCGATTATGCTTTTATTTCTTTGGAAGGCGTTTATAATATTAAGACAATGAAAAGTCTTCAGCTTACGATGAATCTTGAATTAATTGACTGCGCTACAAAAGAAATAGTTTCAACCCATTCAATATCTTCAAAAAAGGCACATATAAGCGAGAATACAGCAAAAGAAGTCGCTTTGCAGCAATGCGGACCTCAGGTTGCCGCTTACATAATAAATCAGGCAGTGAAGCTATGGAGCGATAAACTTCTAGAATAATTTGTGAATAAATTGTGAATAAACTATTGACTTTACAGAAAACTTTAGCTAAATTAGTTATATTGGTTTTATATTTAACAAAATTTAAGGAGAAGAAATGAAAAAGATAACTGTAATACTAAGCATTCTTGCGATGTTTGGATTTGCAAATGCTCAGTTTTCAAACGGTCTTACGACTGAAGTTCCAAATCTTAGAGTTGAAGCAATGGGCGGGATTTATTCCCTTATCGAAACTTCAAACTACGCTGATTTTCCTCAAAGACTTTTAACAGGTCAGGAAGGGGCATGGATTGGAACCAACAGATCAGATAGTTGGGGGCTTGTAAGATTTAACCTCAACAATTTTTTAAGTTTACCAATGCCAATGGCATGGCAAGTTTCTGTTGAACAAATGACGGAATTATGGTTGCAACAAGTTTTTGATCATGTGGGATTAGCAGGATTTGATAATCTTGGAAGTTTCGGCATGGCCGCAGCATCAACAAACAGAATTAATTCAAACTTTGCAATCGGACTTCAAAATAATCTGATTGCAGGTTTAGGGATCAAACTTTATTCAAATGGCAACAGTATGGCTGATGACAATGATGAATATACTCACAGTTTCTGGGGATTGGAAACGACTTGGGGAGCTACAATGATGCTTGGTGGCGATGACTTCTTTGATGCAAGCATGGATCTTGATTTCTGGAGTTGGGACGGTACTTATGAATCAAATAATGTTGATTTATACGAAGAAGGATTTACAAAATGTGACGGAATCATGAATTTTGGTCTTAACGCCAGGTATTACAATACCGGAGAGAAAGTTGATTATGCTCCTTTTATGAAATTTAATTATTTCTCGTTCTCAAGCTCTGAGAAAGACGATCATGACGGTAATCCTTTAACAGCTTTAGCAACATATACTTACGATGGATCGTTATTTAATTTTACTTTGGGTGCAGGCGTTCACTACAAACCGGCTCAAGGCGTAAAAGTATATAATGAGTTTGAGTTCAGATATCAAAGTATTTCCAATATTGTTGATAGAGGAACAGAATTAGAAGATTATGAGTCAACAATGACATTACTGCCTATTTACAGAATGGGAGTTGAGATAACTAAAGAGATAGATCCAAAGATCTGGTGGGGATTCAATTCTGTTCAGCTATGGGGAGGCTTCAATAAAACTTTTACTGATGTTTCCGGCCAGAATGAACAAGTTAATAACACTACTGAATACACCGACCCGACTTTTAACGATGTTAGCGTAACTACAGGGGCAGCGCTTCAAAATGGCAATTTCAAAGTTGAATTCTATACTGATATCAACAATCTGTATTTTAACGACAACGCTTTGAATAATGTTTACTTAGGTCTTGTTTATATGTTTCAACAGTAATATTTTTCCGATTTATTGGGAGCTGCGTGCTCCCTATTTTTTTTAACTTGACAAAAGATAATTATTTTTGCAAATTTCAGACTGTTTGTTTGAAATTGTAAATTGAAAAACTAAAAAATGGGGGCGTTTCATGAAAAAGTATTTTTTAAGGTTCGTTACGGGATTAATATTTGTCTCGTTATTTTTCGTTATAGGTTGTTCTGAGGATAATTCTGTAGTTAACGGTGAAGTCGAAAAAAGAGTAATCGGATCAATCCACGGCGTAGTGACTGACGCCAACGACAATGCAAGACTCGAAGAAGCTGTAGTGAAAGTTGTTCAGAAAGATAAAATGTACACGACCAAAACTGATTCTTTGGGTTATTACATCGTAAAAGAGCTTTACTCAGGAAATTATGAGGCTACTTTTCATATTGACGGTTATGCCGTTTCAAGAGCTTATGGCTACATTCCTACCGTTGAAGAAATCGCTGACGCTAAACTTGACCTGAACTACGAAGAAGTATTGGATATGGATTTGTTTACCCTAAACGCAGGTTTAACGGGTAAACTTTACAAAGTCATTGACGATGGTAATATAGTAGCTGCTTCAGGCGTAACTGTAATTGCTGATTTCGATCATTTTGACATTTCACCTAACGAATATACCGCAATAACAAATGCCAGCGGTGTTTTCACATTCACAAATCTTCCTGCCGCTTCTATGGTAACAGTAAGGACTCTTCCTTATAACGATGGAACTTATAGTTTTGATCCGACAATGCAAATGGTTGAACTTCATCCTGCAGTTTCCGTAATCGCTCCCGACATGCGCGTTATCATTACAGACGCCGCTCCATTTGTTCTAACTCACAATTTGCAGGACGGATTTCTAATTGGCAGCGACATCATAATGACATTCAACAAAGCTATTGATCCCAACAGCTTTAAAGTATATCTTGATATAGCAAAAGCGACAAAGACAGAAATTACCAGCGTAGTATGGTCTAATGGAAATATGACCGTAACGATCAATCCTGACGAGAATCTTTTACTTGATACATGGTACTACATGTGGTTTGAAGGTAAATCAGCGGACGGAAATGAATTTGGCAATGATTACTATTTCGAAACTCAACATGGAATTGATATTTCAACATCCAATCTTGAGCTTTACGACGGATTTTATTCAATCACAACTGCTCAAGAAATAACTGTTGTTTTCTCAGAAGCCGTAAATATTTCCAGCTCATATAACGATCTTGAGGTAAGAGGATGGGATATTGACAATAATTATCTAGGATTCTACACAGTTTCCGCCTCATGGTCAGCTGATAAAAAGACTTTGACCATACCTCCGCCTTCAGGCGACTATCAGAAAGGCGAAATCAGGCTTCGTTTCACATATTACTCATCTCTCGGCCAAGATGATGCCATTTCCTTTGATGAATACATCGAAGTCAGATAAAGATTAAAAGTGATTTTCAAAGAGGGAGCCTTTGCGCTCCCTTTTTTTATATTTTAAAATTGCAATAATCAGAGCTTTAGCTTAAATTTCCCCGATGAAAAAAAACGAAGAAATATTTTCATTCGAAAGTTATTCTGAGAAAGAGACTGAGAAAATAGCTCATAAATTTTCAAAACAACTCAGAGACAAAGACATCGTTTGTTTTTTCGGCGATGTCGGTACCGGAAAAACTGTATTCACAAGAGGTTTATGCAGAGGATTGGGATATAAAAGTTATGTAAATTCCCCAAGCTATATTGTCATGAATATGTATCAAACGAAAGATTTGACTATTTATCATTTTGATTTATACAGGATAACCTCAATTGAAGAACTGACGGAGATAGGATATTACGATTTTGTCGGAGATGAAAAAAGCGTATCAATTATTGAGTGGGCGGAAATGCTGAAAGGCGAAATTCCGAAAAAAAGGATTGAGATTCTTATGACTGCTTTGGATGAAAATTCACGGAAAATTGAAATAAAACGGGTATAGCGAATGTATATTTTAGCTGTTGATACTTCTACTGAAATTGCTTCGGTGTCTATTTTAAAAAACGATACTGTTGTTTTTGAAATTGCGGATTTCGGAAATCGGGCGCATAATCAAAGATTATTCGATATGATCAAAGAGTCCGTTGTAAAATGTAATATTGCTCTAAATGAAATAGATTTGTTCGCAGTCGGTGTCGGACCCGGTTCTTTTACGGGACTCAGAGTAGGAGTAAGCGCAATAAAAGGAATTGCAATCGGGCTGAATAAAAAAATAATTCCGATACCGTCAATTGATTCGGTGGCTTTGAACGCGTTTGAAAATTATCCTGCTGAAAAATATATAAATGTTATACTTGAGGGCCGTCAAAAAGATTTTTTCCATTCAAAATATTCACTTCACTTTAATGACATTAAAAAAATATCCGAAATAGTTGTTCATCCTTACGAAGAATATTCGTATATTAATGGCATAACCGTCGGTAATGTTCCAAAAGAAGTCATCGGGCTTGAGAAATATTATGACGGATATAATCCGAATGCGGTTTACATAGGCAGATTGGCTTATGCGAGAAAAGAAAAAGGGAGTTT
>JAKLPX010000008.1 GCA_022013635.1 Candidatus Delongbacteria bacterium | reverse complement strand
AGTTGGCAAGAAAGCTCATGAATTATCAGAATCATATCAGAATGTTTACCGTCAATTTTACTGAAACACAACTTATGTTTAAAAAATTCACTGATGAACAATATTTTGTTGTTCTCGGAAGAAGGCAGATGATGAGAATAGCCAATGAGATCGCGAGAAAATATGAA
Source organism: Candidatus Delongbacteria bacterium (assembly GCA_022013635.1). GTDB lineage: Bacteria > UBA4055 > UBA4055 > UBA4055 > UBA4055 > JAKLPX01. The sequence continues at coordinate 2,335 of JAKLPX010000008.1, read as the reverse complement.
TTTAAAGCTCTCGTTACTGGTGAAAATCTGGGACAGGTATCAAGCCAGACTTTGGAAAATATGCACTGCATAAATTCAATTGCCGAACTACCGGTTTTAAGACCTTTGATAACCTTCGACAAAGAAGAAACAATCGAAATCGCCCGCAGGATCGGAACTTTCGACATTTCAATTCTTCCTTATGACGATTGCTGCACACTTTTCCTTCCGCCCAATCCGAATACAAGATCAAAAACATACAGACTGGAATTTGAGGAAGCAAAACTTGACTATGATCAGATTGTTAAAAAAGCAGTTGAAACGGTTGAAATAACGGACCTATAATAATGGGAAAAAGGATTTTGATGATATGAATTTTCTAGACCTTGCAAATAAAAGATACAGTGTTAGAAATTATTCTGATAAACCTGTTGAAAAAAAAAATATTTATAAATGTATTGAGGCTGCCCGACTTTCTCCGTCAGCATGCAACTCACAACCTTGGCATTTTGTGATCATTGATGATATTGATTTGAAAAATAAAATTGCAAAAGAGACTTTAATCCCGCTATCTGATATGAACAAATTTACTCTTGATGCTCCTGTTATAGTTGTTCTCGTTATTGAGAAGAAAAATATATCTTCAAATATTGGGAGTTTTTTTAGAAATAAAGATTTCAGCTTGATTGACATCGGGATTGCAGCCGAACATTTTTGCCTTCAGGCAGCTGAGGAAGATCTTGGAACCTGTATGCTTGGATGGTTTAACGAGAAAATTGTGAAAAAACTATTGAAAATACCCGATTCTAGACATATAGGACTTTTAATATCTCTGGGTTATCCTAAAGAAGAAAATGTTAAAGAGAAATCAAGAAAGCCTTTGGATGATATATGTAGTTTTAATGAGTATAAGCGATAGAGTGAAATTATGTATTATCGTATTTTAACTGACTTTATAGTCGTTATCCATTTACTGTTTATTATCTTTGTAATTTTTGGAGGGTTTCTTTCATTATTTAAGAAGTGGATTATCTGGATTCATATTCCTGTAGTTATATGGGGAGCATGTGTCGAATTATTCGGGTGGATATGTCCTTTAACTCCACTCGAAAACTGGCTTCGTTTGGGTGGTGATCAACAAGGTTATCAAGGTGGTTTTATTGAACATTATCTGATGCCGGTAATATATCCTGAAAATTTAACCAGAAATATACAAATTGTATTTGGACTAAGTGTTTTAGTGATTAATATAGTTGTTTACTGCATTTTGTTTTTTCGTAGCAGGCAACCCTAAGAAATATACAGTCCCATTGAATAGGTTACTCACCAATTCTATTTTCTATGCATTACCCATTAATTATTTATTTAGGATAAGGGTGATATTTTATTTCGTAAATATTACTGAGTTTTGATTAGCATTTCTTGGTTATTTCTTTTATATTTTGGACTTTGAATTATAGGGTAGAATGTGTTAAAAAAGATCATACTCAATATCATTAAAATAACTTTATTCCTTTTGGTAATATGGTATATCTATACAAACATTGCAAAAAATATTGAAAAAATTAAAGAAATAAATTTTAAGAACTACGATCCTAAATTCATGTTTTTTTTCGTTATTACTTTATTTATTTCGCTTATTTATCCCGTATTCGTTTGGAAATATCTCCTTCGTTCAATGGGCGAGAAAATCAATACTTTAAGCGCATTAAGAATTTGGTTCGTTTCAAATCTTGGAAGATATGTTCCGGGAAAGGTTTTACAGATTGCGGGTCTGGTATATTTAGCCAATAAAGAAGGAGTAAGCAAGAGTAAAGCCATTCAAAGCGTTTTATACTCACAGATTACTGCGAATGGGTTAGGCTTATTTATGGGATTAGGTCTTTTATTGTTAAAAAGCAACAGTATCAAATTCCCAAATTCATTTCATTTAACATTAATTCTGATAGCGTTATTTATTTTTTTACTATGGATACCATCATTCTTAATGAAATCGTCAAATTTCGTTCTTGAAAAATTCAAAAAACAAACGATTGAACAATCGCTATGTAGAAGAAATTACATGATTTACTTGTCTCTTCAAATTATTAACTGGATACTGATGAGCATTTCTTTTATACTCTTTGTCAATTCTTATACGGGCTTATCCATTAAGAACAATCCTGAAACCTTATTCATTCTTCCGTTGAGTTGGACAATCGGATTGATCGCACTTTTTGCACCGGGGGGAATAGGCGTAAGGGAGGGTGCGATGTCGTATTGGCTGAGTAATTTCATTCCGATAGAATTTGCTCTTGTATTGCCATGGATTTACAGAATTATGAATACAATCGTTGAGATTATTTTAACTTTGATT
>JAKLPX010000137.1 GCA_022013635.1 Candidatus Delongbacteria bacterium | reverse complement strand
ATATTTTTATAAATGTGGATATACCTGATTCCGCTGTTGTTGACGGTTTTACAATTTCACATGCTTACGAAGATATTACAAACATGCACGGTTTGTACACTCGCGGTGCGGCAATGCATAACGAAGAGACATCACTTATGATTTCAAACTGTGTTTTTTCGAACAATTACACCTATAAAAGTGGCGGAGCGGTTCATAATACTGCCGGACCGGACTACATTACATTCAATATGAAATTCGATAATTGCTTTTTTTTTAATAATTCCGCTGTCAGCAGCGGCGGTGCAGTTTCCGGGTCAAATAGCTTCATATTAATATTCAGGGATTGCAGTTTTATAAACAATACCTCTGAGGGTACATCTGTTGTAGATACATACGGTGGGCCAGATTACATTCTATCTGAGTTTTATAATTGCCTTATCTACGGGAATCATTCGGAAACAGGTGCATGCATGTGCTTAAGCAGAAGTAATGGCTTCAGCCCAACGGATAAAAGCCTGAAAATAATTAACTGCACATTCGCGAAAAACACTTCGATTACCGGTACAGGCGGTATAGACTTATTCAATCTTACAGACCTTGAACATTATGCCGAACTGACAAATTCCGTTTTTTATCTTAACGATTCGGATGATATTTATATTGCTGATGAGTTGGCTTTACCGGATATTAATAACTGTGCAGTGGAGGGCGGAATCAGTATTCCATTTTATGGCGAAGCTAATATAAATCTCTCCCCTAACAACTCCGGCGACCCTAATTCGCCGTATTTCTCTGATCCTGATAATGACTACTGGTGGATACAGGAACATTCACCCTTGAGGAATGCGGGTATTTGGACAAATGATGTTCCTTTGTATGATCTCGCTGGCTTTACAAGGGACGCGATACCTGACATAGGTTGTTATGAATATGATCCGACTTCGATAGAGGAAAGTGACAATATTCTTCCTTTGACTACAGAGCTGTTCCAAAACTATCCAAATCCTTTTAATCCAGTTACAAATATTAAATTTGATTTAAGTAAAACAGGCAAAGTCGAATTGTCTGTTTATAACATAGCAGGTCAGCTTGTGAAAAAGCTTGTTGATAAAAAAATGCCTGCTGGTTATCACAGTGTAAGGTTTGTAGCTAATGACTTGAATAGCGGATTGTATTATTATACTTTAAAAACAAGTGATAAAAAGCTGACGAGAAAGATGCTGATGGTGAAATAAACCTATTTTTCTACATCGATCATTTTTTTCCACACTTCAGGCTGATCACCGGCTGTAACTTTTTTCCCGTTCCTGACTATCGGAAGCCTGAGCATCTCCTGATTGGATGATAGTTCCTCAAATATATCAAATTTCAAATAAGCATATTTCGATTTATACAGCTTTGATTCTTTATCTATTAAATCTTCTTTAATATCCATTCCTGAGTAAATGGCTTCCATCTCCCCTCTGCTTACCGGTTTTTCATCAAGATCGACCAGATGATATTTTATCCTCCGTTCGGAAAAGAATCTTTCGGCTTTTTTCGTGGATGAACTTTTCTTTCTTCCGAATATCTGTATATTCATAATCAGAAAGTAGTAGTATCGGCGAATGTAAAGTCCTTTATAAGCATTGTCGGTACTTTCGCGCTTGATGTAATGTTGTCTTCTATGCCCAAAAGAAGGATATTCTTTGCCGCGGTGTGCAGAACTTCATTAAATCTGAGGTTATTGACCGAATTTTTGATCTTCCCGTTCTCGAAATAATAAATTCCGTCTCTCGTTAGCCCTGTCACTTCGTTCTTCCTCATGCTTACTGTTCTGATATACCAGAAATTATTTATAATAAGTCCGTTTTTTACTTTCTTCATCATTTCTTCTTCTGTAGCGTTTCCGCCTCTGATGATAAAGTTAGGAATAAAATTCGGTTCAGCCCCGATCTTTTTCGCATAAGATCTGTCGGTGTAGAGTTCTTTGACAACTCCGTTCTTTATCCAGTCGAAATTTCTTGCGGCGATTCCGTCCCAGCTGAACGGGCTTGCGGTTAAACCTTTTTCATAGAGCTTGGAGATCATTGAGAAATTTTTCCCGAACATGTTCTTACCCACTGATTCGTGGAAAGAGGAAATTCCGTTATCTGCGCTCTTTCTTTCTAAGAAATAAAGAATAAAGCTGAAGAAATTAATTACTGCCTGCGGTCTTAAAATCACATTATATTGGCCCGCTTCGATTTTCTTAGGTTCAGTAAGGGCATCAAACCTTGAATTAAGCTGTTCAAGTTCTTTTTTGATAGAATAATCATTTACATCTTTTACGCTCCTCTCAACCTTTGCTTCACGCGTTTTATTATCGGCCAAGGTCATTGAATTTTCAAACTCCGAATAAGAATCAAAACCTTCAAATCCGTTTTTAGTCTTTAAATAAAAATCGCCTATTGTCTTTGTAACAATACCGGACACAAAAGCTTTTTTCTTTTCGGCATTATCAACGGTTGTTTTAATTATATCAACCATTTCCTTCATTGAAAATTTCGCGGTGTTTTCCGCTACATTATCGGTTTTAGGGATCTTAGCGTTTGATGCGCTTGGGACATATTCAGGATCCGGTTTGTTTAATTTAGCTATATCCTGAGCTGTTTTAATCAGATTTTTAAGTTCATTTTCATCTAAAGAATTGATATTCGCCCTGCCGGATTTATTGCCGTAAGCCACATTAAGCCCAATTCCGTATTTAATGCCCGACATATTCTGTGTGATCATGTTTTGTGCGTATCTTGTCCTCTGCTCATCGGATTTATATATATAAAATGAAAAATCGTCCGCGCTGCAGTTCTTCTCAATGAATTTTGAAGCTTTTTGAAATTGTTTTTCCATCATTTTGAACCTCCGACTCTGATATTTTTAAATCTTGCGGTTGAAGCTCCGTGTGTCATTCTCGATGATTGAGGCGGCTGACCTTTTCCGCAGTTTGTAACACCGAAATCCTTCCAGTATCTGTCATCGCAGATCGCGTCGCACGAGTTCCAGAATTCGGGATTATTCGATTTATAAAGCACATCCTTCAGCGGTCTGACTTTCTTGCCGTTCTTGATCTCCCAGAACATATCTCCTCCGAACTGGAAATTGACTCTGTGCTGATCAATTGAGAATGATCCTCTTCCTTCAATATATATCCCGTCTTCGGTATCGGCTATAAGTTCCTGAGGCGATAAAAGTTTTTTGCCCGGTTCAAGATACAGGTTCGGTATCCTGTTGATCGGGAAATCGTAATAATTTGTCGCTCTGCTGCATCCTCTGCTCATGTTTTCGCCGATGAACGGAGCGGTGTCTCTTGTTGTGCCGTACTCGTTTAGAATACCTTGCTTTATGATATACCATTTCTGGCCGGGAACACCGTCGTCGTCGTATCCTGCGGTAGCAAGACCGAATGATAATGTATTGTCGCCGATAAAATTAACTATCTCTGAACCGTATTTGTATTTTTTTAGTTTTTCAGGTGTCGCGAATGAAACTCCCGCGTAATCGGCTTCCCATTTCAAGACTCTGTCAAGCTCAGTCGGATGTCCTACGCTTTCGTGCATCGTAAGACCCAGATGATTAGGATCAAGTATCAGGTCTCTTCTTCTGATCTCGCCAGGCTCGTCGGCTTCAAGCTTCATAATGGCTTCTTCTGCTATCTGAACAGCTTTTTCAACAAGGTTCATTTTCAAAACATGCTCCCATCCCGCCGCATATCCGCCGTCGTCAAAAGATCTGGACTGTGAATCTTTATCATTTACTGCCGTAGCCTCAATTATAGGATAAACATAATAAATGTTTGAATGTATCCTTGAACCGAGAGTTGAAGCGAAGACTTTATCGTCGTTGTAATTTTCAAGCATGAAGAAAGCCCTTTTGATCTTTGCGTAGTTCAGCATGGTTTTATTGACTTCGAGCATCATTTCCACTTTCTCGCTAAGAGGAATAGAAAATGGATCAATTTTAATTTTTGTGGAATAGGTGTCCATATAGCCCCTTTCAAAAGCTAATGTAAGCCCTTTCCCTTTTTTGATCTTTGATGATAATTCAGCGACTTTAACGGCTTGTTCCACGGTTTTTTTGATTTCGTCTTTTGTGAAAAGATTGGAATGTGCGAAACCCCATGCTCCCTTTTTCATTACCCTGATCCCGTAACCGTGCTCGACGCTCATACTTGTGTTTTTCAGGCTCAGATCGTCAAGATAAATTACTTCGCTTCTTGTTTTCTGAACTCTGATGTCGGCATACTCCGCTCCGAGGCTCTGTGCGTGATCCAAAGCT
>JAKLPX010000136.1 GCA_022013635.1 Candidatus Delongbacteria bacterium | reverse complement strand
CTCCATTTAGAGAAATACAGTTCTGAGGATCGTCATCAGACTCAACAAATCCTTCAATAGATTTATTGTTGTAAATCAGATTATTATATAATTTTAATTTTTGAGAGTAGTAGGGACTGTTGTAATATAACCCGCTACCGCGTATGCTTGTATTATTCGAAATTGTGTTATTTGTAAAAGTAGCTGTACCATCATAAAAATAAATTCCTCCGCCATTAGATGCTGCATCGGTAGTTAAATAATTTGAATCAAACACATTATTTGAAATACTAATATCTGAACCTTTACAATACAAACCGCCTCCGTAATTTGTAGCGGAATTATTCAAAATGAAATTTCCTTGAATATCTGAATTAGAAGTGTTGTTGTATATTCCACCACCTCTTTGCGTTATAGCTTTATTTGATGATATGATATTATCTCGAATTATTATAGAATTAGAGTTTTGTATAAAAATACCACCTCCGTCCCATCTCGTTTTACTCTTTGTTATTGTTGAATTGCTGATTTTAATATTTGAAGCATTGTTAATAAAAATACACCCGCCCTCCCTATAAATACTCTTGCCATAACTTAAATCACAATAATCAATGATTGAAAAATTATTACCTGATGCAATATCTTGAAATACAATACCGCCCCAGCCACCTTCTGCTGTCGTCTCATCATCGAATAACCCTTGATTAAAATCAGTTACTGTGAAATTGATTCTTTCAGTCTCATTTCCTACAGCTAAAAATTGTCCATTTACATATATACAATAATTTCCATTGAATAGTACGCTTACTCCCGGTTCAATCGTTAATGAATTACCGCTCTCTATTATAAGATCTCCATTAACATAATATATCGGGTTTGATAGTATGCCTGAAATAGCACCACTCAGAATGTTATTAAAATAATAAGTATTAGATTTAACCAAACTGATCTCATCGCCGGGCAGATACAGAATAGCTTTAATAGTTACGAAATCAGTAAAAACTCCAAACGGGTTACCTGTAGCTGCATTATATACAGTTGAACTCATATCAGGTTCAGAACCGTCCGTTGTATAATATATTGTTGCATCAGAATAAATAGATGTAAGATAGAGTGTTTCTGAATTAGGATAATAACCGGAACTGAAAGAAAAATCCGGAGATTTTGTGTCTGAGCTTGTTATTTCAATATCATCTATCCATACTTGGTCAGAGCCATCGTCCACACTGCCATCTTTTATATATTCAAATTTGAATGTTGTCTCAATGCTTGCAGTTGTGTTAAAAGAATATTCTGATATAGACCAATCGGATTCACCTGACAGATATGAGAGTTCGTCAATTTTTATATCGTTTATATAGATATTTAGAAAGTCATAATCCGACTCAGTGGATATTTTTTTATAGAAACTTATCTTTGATTCATTGCCAACAGGAATGTCAATTACTGTTGAGATAGTTGTACTTTGATTTTCGATAATATCTCCTGAACAGGCGCAACCACTACCGCTGAAAAAAGTATTACTATCAATCAACCAATCCGCGTCACCGCTCATAACCCATGAATCAGAATCAATAACATCTGATTCGAAATCTTCCGTAAGTATCACATCTGAAAAAACCAAATTTACTAATATAAGCAAGCACATCGCAAAGAAAAACCTCATAAACTACCTCCATATACTGCAAGGATTAATAAACAATCCGGCAGTCATTATAATTTTATTTTTTACTTCAACTTATGGTGTTGTCAATACAACGCTTGAATTATAAGGATAGGAAATTATATTGTCAATATCAATAAAATTTTATTTTATGTAAGATATTTAATACAAATTATCTAGTGCGGGAAGGCTTTGATGGATGAGCTTTTAAAGGTGAGCCAAAATTGTTTTCCGGGTTCAATCTGCATTTCTTCAAAGGAAAATTTGGTAACGGCGCATATCAGCTTAGAATTGTTTACTTTAAACTTGATTTCGATATTTGCCAGTTTATGAATAACTTCATCAACTATACCTTTGAACTGATTTCTGGCGGACGACTCGAATTTTTCCTTAGATACGATGATATCTTCGGATTTGACCGCAAGATAAATATTATTTGTATTTTCAGAAGGTAAATAAAGTTTAAAAAATTCGTCATGGACGGAAGTGAAAATATTATCTTTGATCTTGCCGTGAAACACATTCTCGAAGCCGACAAAATCAGCAACGAACTTCGATTTCGGATGATTGAATATCTCGTTCGGCTCGCCGATCTGTATCATTTCACCGTCCTTTATGACTGCTATTCTGTCTGCAAGAAAAAGCGCTTCTTCAAAATTGTGCGTCACATGAATAAATGTGTTTTTATTTTCTTTATGGATGTTTTTAAAAAGCTCAAGAATACCCTTTCTGGTATTAATATCCAGAGCGGCTGTAGGTTCATCAAGAAGATAAACCAGCGGATCAACTGCCGAAGCTCTGGCGATAGCGACTCTCTGACTTTCACCGCCGGACAGATTAAGTATATCGCGGTTTAGCAGATGAGAAATATCAAGTTTCGCGGCAGTTTCAGTTACTATTTTTTTAATAGTATCTTTCTTCTCTTTTTTTATATTCAGACCGAAAGCGATATTTTTAAAAACATTAAGATGCGGAAAAAGCATATAATCCTGATATATCAGAGCAGATTTCTTCGAGTTTATCCCGGATATTTTACCTTTGTCAGGTTTGATTAGACCGGCAAGAAGTTCAAGAATAACGGTCTTGCCTGCTCCGCTAGGTCCAAGAATCACAAAATATTCACCTTCTTTGACTTCAAAGGAAATATTTTTCAACCTAAAGCTGCCGAGCTTAATATTTAAATTTCTGATCTCTATCATTTTGCATTGTTCCCGCTTTTATGTTCAACGAATCTCAGCACAATAAAAACAATAAGACATATTGTGATCAGGAGAACAGCTACTGGTCGGGCATAATTCAAGCCGAAAGATTCGTATCTGTCATAGATCAGAACAGGAGCTATCATCGGGTGATATGCGAGTATAACTACAGCTCCGAATTCAGAAATTCCTCTAGCCCACATCATGATCGATCCGCTCATTATCGATTTTTTAACCAGAGGAAGAGATACTTTGTAAAAAGTCTGAAACGGAGTGGCTCCGAGAGTATAAGCAACCTTTTCATATCTTTCATCTATAAGCCTGAATCCTGTTTTCACCTGATTGATCAAAAAAGGAACCGAAACAAAGAACATCCCTACGGAAATTGCCGTTTCTGTTCCCATGATTGATATTCCGGTAATTTCTCCGAAAAGAGATCTTCTTCCGAGTACGGTCAATAGAGCTATTCCGGCGGCTGTATGAGGCACAATAACAGGTATGTCTATTATTCCTTCAAGAATTCTTTTTCCGAAGAAATTATGCCTCGCGAGAATATACGAGGCAGGAACTCCGACAATCAACGCCGCTGAAGTTGACCATAAGGAAGCTCTCAGTGTAAGAAATATTGATTTAGTGACTTCCTCGTCAAGCAAGGTTTTAATTAAATCCTGAACCGATACTTTCAAAAACATATTCAGTAAAGGCAGACTGATAGAAAGTATCAATATTATCAGGAATATGACGAAGATTTTTTTCATTTATTATTTAATGCTTTTAGTTGATTTTTGTAGTTCCGGAGGTAATTTATCAAACTGTCCAGATTCAGCCGGATTTAGAACAGGATGCCCGTTCTTCGCCATGATCCTTTGACCTTCCGGCCCGATAACGAATTCAAGGTATTTTATTCCCCAGTCTGCATATTTCGCGTTTTTCGGAACGGTTATTCCGTAAACCATTGCAGCACCTTTTACGGTAACTTTTTCTTCGGGAGTTTTTCCTGTCAATTTAACCGATGCAGTTGAGTAATATTCGTTCAAAGAAGCAGAACCGAGATTGACTTCAGCTGGTAAAGAAACATATTTATGCTTATGCTGTTCGGCTACTGATTTGTAAATGAAGAGATAATCAATTTCGCCTGCATCCAATAGTGCCAGAAGATCAACTTCTTTTGCTCTTACATTTTTTTGCGGGCCTTTTTTTTGAAGTTTCTCATAAAGTCCCGGCAGGTTATAGAATTTCTCAGCAAGCTGCCATGCAAGCAAAGTCCTGTATCCGCACGGATCTTTTTCAGGTTCTGAATGTCCGTATTCAACACCTTCTTTTAACAGTACTTCATACCACTTCTTTGAATTGATCTCATTTCCAAATTTTGCATCGTCGTTATACATAATAACCATTTCATTAGTAACAAAGTTAAGACAGTAATCAGCGTAATCAGGGAACAGAAGAGATGTAATTACTATTTCGTCTGCTGATGCCATAACTTCGCAATTTTGTTTCAGGTCGGTTATCTTTCTTGCGCATGCCCTGCTTCCTGCACCTTCCATTAATAACTCTGTCTGCGGATATTTGGCTTCAAAAGCTTCTTTCATATCCTTGAACGGTTTTGATAAAGATCCTGCATGAAAAATACTGATCTTTGTTTTTTCTTTTGATGCCTCTTGTGCGAACGCACAAGTCAGACTGATTACCAACGAGAAGATTATTACATACATTTTTTTCATTGTTTCTCCTTCCCAAACGCGGAGTGACCCATTTCGGGTCGGCAGTAAGTTAATAAGAAATGATAATTATGTCAAGGTTGATTATGTAGCAGCGGACAATAAAATATGATTAATCGAATTGACTTGAAAGGGGAAAAGCATTATATTTAGACCGCTTGGAAGACTGACGGAGATGTGGTCGAGTGGCTGATGGCGCACGCTTGGAAAGCGTGTTCCCGCAAGGGATCGTGGGTTCGAATCCCACCGTCTCCGCGTAGAAATAGAATTTTGTACCCATAGCTCAATTGGATAGAGTACCTGGCTACGAACCAGGCGGTTGGGGGTTCGATTCCCTCTGGGTATATTATAAAAAGGCAGATGATTCTGCCTTTTTTTAATGGCTGTTTATGGACATCTCATTTCTGCGTCGAAACTGCATTTTCTCAAGTCGCAAATATTATTTTGTTCTATTCTTCTTCTTCCGCCGGTTTTACTTCATCGTCATAAGTTTTATAAGCGGCATAGATATTAAATGAAACCAATAAACAGATCGCAGAGAATATTGCTCCGAGACCGAAAACTGAATAATAATTATATTTTGCCCAAAGCCATCCGGATATGACGGGGATTATAATTTTAGCTAATTGATTAAGCCTGTTATAAATAAGAAGGTTCGATCTTTGCTCGTTCGGGGTTGTGAAATAGGAGATGAAGCTCTTAATTGAATTATCGAACAATGTCGTTATACCGTAGAGCGCTATAAGACCCAATAAAATGAATTTAACTGCTGAGCCGATTGACATTAATGGTAAAAAAGAAATGATTAAGAAAAATAGTAATGTAATACCGTATCGGATCTTCAT
>JAKLPX010000135.1 GCA_022013635.1 Candidatus Delongbacteria bacterium | reverse complement strand
TAAAGAAAAGAAAAAATCATATTTTGCTTGATGCAGATGATATGGCAAAAGAATTAGGATCACCGATGTCTATGAATATGGTCATGGTCGGAGCCGCTTCGGGTTTTCTGGGAATTGATTTTGAAAAACTTGAAAAAGGCATCAGATTTATTTTCGGTAGAAAAGGCGAAGAGGTTGTTGATCTGAATGTTAAAGCTTTGTACGCAGGAAAAGAATTTGCGGAAAATTTCAGAAAATAACTATGAAATTCTATAAACTTCACGGCGCAGGCAATGATTTTATTTTCTTCTCTGGAGTAAAGAATATTCCGAAAGAGAAAATAATTGAATTGTGCGACAGAAATTTTGGTATCGGAGGAGACGGGGTGATAACTATTAATAAATCCCGCCGTCAATTTGATTTTGAAATGAAATATTTTAATTCAGACGGAAGCGAAGCTGATTTCTGCGCAAACGGCGGAAGATGCGCTGTTTTACTGTCTCATAAATTAAAATACTTCGAAGGAAATAAATGCCGTTTTATTGCAGGTGACGGTAATCACACAGCAGAAATTTTATCTGACGGAAATATCAGACTGGAGATGAAGAAACCTGAATCTTTCGCAAGCGGTATCAAATTCAACGGAATCAAGAAAGAATTTTATTTTTTAAATACCGGTGTAGAGCATACCGTCGGATATTTTAATGATATTGCTGCAATTGATATTGATTCGATAGGTAAAGCGATAAGGTACAATCAAATGTTCTCGAACGGAACAAATGTTGACCTTGTTCAAAAAATTAATGAGCACACATTAAAGATTCGAACTTACGAGAGAGGAGTGGAAGGGGAGACCAAAGCCTGCGGAACAGGCATTACCGCCGCAGGATATCTTGATATGCTGTTAACACAAGATTTTAATGAAAGAAAAATTATCACTATTAATGGTGTAGAAATGACGGTTTCGCTTTATAAGGAAATACTATTCATTTCAGGTCCGGTAAAATTTGTTTTTGAAGGGCAGATTATTTAACAAATATCACAAATTTCGTTGTTATTTCACTTGATATATTATAAACCGTAGATTATCTTACGACGGTGTTTTGTATTTATGAAATAGAGCAAGAATTTAAGAATACGGGAATAGAAATGAAAAGTATTTTTATAGCGGTTTTTTTTATTACGATAGGGTTCTCAGCTTTCGCTCAAGATTCTGTACCACTTTCAGACGAAGATAAATTGTGCAAAGAAGTTGCTGAAGACATAATGGCTATATATGACAACTGGGATTCGCAGAGAGACTACGATATTCTTTATCCGAGAATAAAAGACTTTGTGGATGAATTTTTTGTGGAATTTCCGAATTTTGACTTTGCAATAATTGAGAAAGAAAAGGTTGGAGAAAAACTTACTGATTTCGAACATAGAGAATTTGTTGCCTACAAAGCCATGAAAGTCGAAAAAATATTCGAGGAAATATCCAGATTTATCACAACAAAGGATTTTTATTGGGGATATATAAGTGATGAGATTGACGGGAGTTTGAGCAACGCGGCGGATAAGATAAAGAAATACACGATATCGAGAGAAGAAGAGCTGCGATCCAATCATGAAGCTGAAGTAAATGAGCTTCTATCCGAAATGAGAATGCTTCAGACGAAGCTTGGTACATTGGAGAGTATTACCGATCTGCAAATAGTAGATGAATTGATAAACGACAGCGAGTATAATGCCGAGATGTTTTTAATTGAACTGGAACTTGATTCGGCAAAGAAAGACAAAACTGCAAAAAGTACTATTGCGAAACTTATGGAAGAAAAAGACAAAAGAATACTTGTGTACATAGATAGTAAAAGAGAAGAGATAATCAAAAACGCAAGAGCTGAAATGATCTATGTTAAGGAATACTGGCTTGAAAGAAAAAGAATAACCTTATTCGATCTTAGAGAAGATGAGAATTACAGGCTTAGTGACAGTGTTTCGGTATATCTTGAAACTATGGTAGAAGAAAGGAATATCGGCACTTTTGATGTGAACGATGAATTTATCAGCCTTGTGCACCAATCTTCACCAAAAATTGAATTATTCATAAAAGAGCAGTTAAAATTCAAGTTTTACAGCGGACTGACAAGTACTTTCGGTTCTTATGTTATTTTTGATAAAAAACCTGTTTTCAGAACATTCAGATTAAATGTTCTTATCGGTACTTTTCTTTTCATGATCCTTTTCTTTTACATTTTCATAAAAGTAAAAAACAATAAAGAAAAGCTTTTTATCAGAAGAATACCCGGTCTTGATGCCATTGACGATGCAGTAGGAAGAGCGACGGAGATGGGTAAGCCTGTTGTTTATGACAGCGGTATAGGTTATTATACTCAGATAGATACAATTGCGAGTATGTTAATACTTAGAAGTGTTGCAAAAAAAGTAGCTGAATTCAAAGCAGAGATATATGTTCCGACATGCGATCCGATAATATTACAGATATCGGAAGAAATGGTCGCTTCAGGTTTTCTTGATGCCGGTTATCCGGAAGATCACAAAAAAGATAATATTTTCTTCCTTGCCTACGACCAGTTCGCTTTCGCGGCGGGTGTTGCGGGTATCCTTGCAAGAAAAAAACCAGCAACTGCTTTCCACTTCGGTTACTACGCCGCCGAATCCCTGCTTATTTCTGAGGCCGGTTTCGCAGCCGGAGCTATTCAGGTTGCCGGAACGACTGCGGTGGCTCAGCTACCGTTCTTTATAACTGCCTGCGACTATACGCTTATCGGTGAGGAACTCTATGCGGCAGCGGCGTATATTTCCAGGGACGCCCAGATCATGACAAATTTAAAATTGTCGGATTTTGCAAAAGTAACGATCGGATTTATTTTCATTGCGGGAACAATACTTTTGACGATCAATTCCGAATGGACATTCCTCCAAGACCTGATCTTTACAAGATAATAAAATTTAAGGATAGAAAGATAATGAAAAAGGAAATACCAATATTAATAGGATTTTTAGCCACTATCGGCTGGTATCTCGAATTCTTTATGGCGGGTACTTTTTTTGAAAACTGGAAAATGTTCTTTACTTCAGGTTTTCGTAATGTCGCTGTCGTTGGTCTTCTGGTAGGCATGTACAATGTCTTGAGAGTGAACTATAAAAGGATCAAATACAATAACGACAGATGGTTTTCGGTTTATCAGATGTCGATTATTGCAATTATGGTCATTTTTGCAGGTATGAGAGGTATCAGTCCTGGTACGCCGTTTGACGCGATGTTCACTTACGGTTTTGTTCCGCTTGATGCGACAGTGTTTTCATTGCTTGCTTTTTATGTTGCATCGGCTTCCTACAGGTCTTTCAAGATAAAATCTATTGAGTCTGCATTCCTTCTTGTTGCGGCAGTTCTTATTATGCTGAGTAAAATGCCTTTGGGCGAAGCGATGTGGGATAAAATACCTGTAATTGGTGAATGGATAATGGACGGACCGACAAGTGCAGGTAAAAGAGCAATTCTTTTCGGAGCATTCTTAGGCGGACTCACTATGATGATCAGAATCGCTTTCGGGCTTGAAAGATCACATCTTTCCGAATAAATTCAATAAGGGATTAAAATAATGGAAAAATTAGTTAACAGGTTAAAAAAAATAGACAGGCGCTGGATATTCTTAATGATCTTCCTTTCCTGTATTATCCCGTTTTGGATTCCTTCAATATTCGATCAGAAATTTTCCACCTCAAAGGAAACACAACGGGTATTTGATATTATTAACGGGCTGGACGAAAACGATGCTGTTTTTATTGATTGGGCTTTCGACCCGACACTTCAGGCTGAACTTTTGCCTATGGCGGAGCAAACTATAAAACAGTGTTTCGATAAAAAATTAAAAGTTTTTATATATTATCCCATGATCACTGCTATCAGTCTGGGCGAGAATCTTCTTGAGAAAATAAAAAAGGAACCCGGTTATACCCATATTGAGAACGGTATAGATTTTATTCATCTCGGATTTCTTCCTATCGGTGTGGATATGATGATGTTCTCTATGTATTCTGATTTTAAATCCACTTTCGGAAAAGAAGGAAAGATATTCAATGGTATTAAAACATTTCGGGATATAAAATATCTGATGTGTTATGCG
>JAKLPX010000134.1 GCA_022013635.1 Candidatus Delongbacteria bacterium | reverse complement strand
GATTTCCGACATTTAGCGATCATCATTATAAAATAACCGACGCAAAAGATAATCCGATTCCATGGCTGGTAAATCACGGGCATATTGAGTTTTTCGTCAAAATTCCTTCTATGGGATATACAACATTTACGATCAGAAAAGATAAAATCATTTCTGAACAAAAACATTCGGGAAAGGCATCGCTTTCGATCACAGAAAAAGGTATTGATCTTGAAAATAAATTTATAAAAGTCTCAATTGATGAATCAGGCGTGATCACTTCCATATTTGATAAGGGAAAAAATATTGAGACCGTAAAATTCGCCAATAAATTGCAGATGTGGGAAGATTTGCCGATTAATTGGGAGGCGTGGGATATCAACCATTATTATAAAGAAACCAAACCCGAACAGGCTCAGCGTATAAGCATTATTCTACTGGGAGACAGCGGACATCTTGTAGGCATAGAACAAATCATGTCCATAGGAAATTCAACAATCATTCAGACAATTACTCTCGCATCGAATTCAAAAGAGATCAGAATTGACAACAAAGTTGACTGGATGGAAGAGAAGAAATTTTTAAAAGTTGTCGCTGATACCAACATTCATTCCGACACAGCTACTTATGAAATTCAGTTCGGAAATATCAAACGCCCGGCTCACTTTAATACAAGTCTGGATTCTGCCAGATTTGAAGTTCCCGCCCAAAGATTCGCGGATATAAGCCAGCCAGATATTGGTTTTGCCATCCTGAACGACTGCAAATATGGACATATAATAAATGACGGCAGAATAGAACTTTCTCTGCTAAGAAGTACGAAAAGCCCCGATGAGAGCGCAGATATTGGCGTGCATGAATTCACATTCTCATATTACCCGCACTCAGGCAGTCTTGAACATTCAGATACATTGAAGAAGGCGCATGAATTGAACGACCCCGCTACGATTATCCCTCTCGAAAACTTACCTGAAGTGAAAGAAAACTCTTTCTACAGTCTGAATTCCTTCAGCGTCAAAATTGACAGCGTCAAAAACAGCGAGGACGGAAAAGGAATAATTCTCAGGCTGTATGAAACAATGGGTATGAACGACAATATTACTTTACACTTCAACGAAAAATACGATGTCAGAGAGACAAACCTGATCGAAGAAGAAAGAAAGCATTTAAAGAAGAACTGCAAATCCATCGGACTTAAATTCAAGCCGTTCGAGATAAGAACTTTATACCTGAAAGGAGAAAAATAATGAAAGAGTACACCTATCAAGAAGCGATAAACCTTTTAAAGGAGGGAAACAAAAGATACAGCGAGAACAACATGATTCATCCTTCTCAGAAACTGACCAGAATGCTGGAAGTCGTTTGCGGACAAAATCCGTTCGCAGTAATTTTGACATGCTCGGACTCAAGAGTCGTGCCTGAATTCATCTTCGACCGCGGTGTAGGCGATCTTTTCGTTATCAGAAATGCAGGCAATATCGTAGATGAGCATGTACTAGGAAGCATAGAGTATGCAGTTGAACATCTTCACACACCGATAGTTCTGGTTCTCGGCCATACCGACTGCGGAGCCGTCACGGCTGCTCACAAAGGGCTCTTTTCAGAAGGCCACCTGAACTCTGTTTTAAAAGAGATCGAACCCGTTATTGACAGAAACACCAAAGGTGAATTCGGCATGGATAATTCAATCAGGAATAATGTAATTTTCTGCGTAGATAAGATAAAGAATTCCGATCCGATATTATCAAAATTCGTTAAAGATGACAAAGTGCGTGTAATTGGCGCAATCTATGACTTGAACGACGGCGAGGTGAATTTTATTGATTAGCTGTGAAGAAATATGAATAAAATAAATTATGAAAATCATAAAAAAATACAAAGTGTTCAACGGTGATTTCTCAAATTTGTTTATAACCGAGTTTGAAGATAAATTAGGTAATCTGAAAAAATGGGAATTCATTGAAAGATCAAAAGACACCAGAGTTGTCGTGATCAACGCATTTCATAAAGATAAGATCGTGCTTGTAAAGCAGTTTAGATTCCCGATCAATATGTATTCAATAGAATTTCCTGCTGGCCTGATCGACGATGGCGAAACACCTGAATCCACAGCTGTCAGAGAGCTTCTTGAGGAAACCGGTTACAAAGGCATAGTAACTAATGTTTCACCGCCTCTTTGCACTTCAGCGGGCATTACAGGTGAGATAGTTTATCTGATCGACATGGATATTACTTCGGAGAAGAAACATCAGACTCTTGATGAATCCGAGGAGATCGAAGTACTTGAATTCAGCCGTGAAAGTATTAAATCAGAATTGACCGAATACCTGAAAGCGCATCCCGACTGCTCGCTTGACAGCAAAGTCTGGGCAACCTATTTTGAAAAGTAATTATATTAATAAATAATCTTTTATTGAAATGAATTTATGCTCATTATGAAAGTATTCGCGCCGTTGTCGGTCAGTTTTTCTATGTACAAATATCTAAAATCAACTTTGTAAACGGCATCCTCGTCGTCAATAAGTTTATTCTCTCCGTAAAAATAGAATAGACTGTCTTGATATGCCTGCAAATTTCTATAATACTTACAGTTCTCTAGATACACTGAACCGATTATATTGGAATTTAAATCCATTAATTTAAAATAATCATTATCTTTTGTTATCAGAACTGCATTATCAATAAAGCACAGATCACCTGATGTTTCAAAAGGAACTAATTGCTTTGTAATCAGGCTATAATATTTACAGCCTGATTCGGCATTGAAATAAAATCCGTCGTTGTGAAATATCGGTTTGGATGAGTATTTAATATCGCTGTTTATATTAATGACCACGCTTTGATCAATATCATATAATTTTACTACATCTGTCGTCATTATTATAT
>JAKLPX010000133.1 GCA_022013635.1 Candidatus Delongbacteria bacterium | reverse complement strand
TTTTACTTTTTCTATTGTTGATTGAAACAATTCATAAATATCATTAACTTTTTTAAGCGTATATACCGATGTTTCTTTAACAGCTTTCAACATATAAAGAATCCATTCAGCCCAGTTGCCGTTTTCGGTAACTTCTCTCAGCAGACGATAATAATCGCTTTTATATTCATTTATATATTTGGATAGATACAAAACAGGTTCATCCAACAAACCTTTTTTACTGATGAAAAGAACATTCATTACTCTGCCTGTTCTCCCGTTCCCGTCAGAAAATGGATGTATAGCCTCAAACTGATAATGTAGAATCGCCATCTTAATCAACGGGTCCAGTCCGTCATCTTTATTTGCAAATTCAACCCAATTTTTGAGCATCCCTGTTAATACTTTTCGGCAGCACGGCGGAGTATAGATTGTCGTAAAAGCATTTCCGACAAAAACTTTCTCATCCCGAATACTGTCGCCAGTATTTTTTTTCTTGATCTCATTAAAAATATTTTCAAGAATCAACAAATCAATTTGTTTGCCCTTCATCTTTCCCCAAGCATCAAACAATGCCTGTCTGTACCGCAAAACTTCTTTTGTTTGAGAATCAGACTCAGCTTTAGCGGAATCAAATGCACGATAAAGTTTATCGGAAGTTGTAAAAATATTCTCTATTGAAGAAGAATCCTTTGCTTCCTGCAAAACAAGGGTATTGATCAACATCATCGGATTGGGGATCACAGGACATCTTCCTTTTAACTCAGCCAGTGCCGCCCTCGCTTCAGCCAATGATTTATAAATTTCCATACTTTCCCATTTCTTTCTGTCAGGCGGAAGTAACGGCAAATCGTTATATGGTACATCTTTTTTAAAATTTTTCATTATATATTCCTCAAAATTTATAAATTTTTCTTCCCATTTTCCTCAGCATTATTCTGATTTTTTATCCACCCGCCCGTCATTTTGCCTATCTCATCAATCTCTTTTGACGCATATTCATATTCCTTGACCGTAATACAGTCCGTATCCTTTGACAGCATCAGGTCATACAGCTTCGGCAATATTTTTATTTCGCTGCTCATAATTCTCCATTTTTAAAGACTTCTTTTTTCTTTTGGCAAAAGAAAAAGAAGCAAAAAAGAAAAGGGTAAAAGCGTCAAAGAACAAAGTGTAAAGCTTCGCTATTTAGTCCTCGCAATACGAAAGCCGCCGGAGTTGTAGCTATTGCCGGGGGTGTAGGAGTCGTCACGAAGAGCGCAACGGATGTTGTCGTAGTCGGAGTCCCAGCCACCCCCGCGCAACACACGGTAACTTTGAGCTGTATCAGGCCCGTCAGGATCTGTTTCGGTTGTGCTCGGATAAGAACCATACCAATCCCAAACCCATTCCCATACATTGCCTGCCATATCGCATAAACCAAGATTACTGTTGCCTGTCGGATAACTGCCTACAACAGTAGTTGCGCCTACATTTGAATTATAGTTGCATAAAGTGCTTGAAGGTGCAGTTTCACCCCACGGGTATGTCCTCCCGTCATTGTATCGTGCTGCATATTCCCACTCGGCCTCAGTCGGCAGTCTGTATCCCTTCGCTGAGAAATTGCATGTAGCTGCGTTCCAAGTAGAATTCGAGCTTGTCGGAACACTTCCCCAATCCGCCGGATTTGTTGATCCGCTAATAGTGTAACAAGGTGCAAGGCTCTCCGCCATGCTTCTTTTATTACAATAAACAAGTATCGAATACCAGCTCACATAGTAAACCGGATAATTATCTCCGACGCCATACCCGGAAGCAGGATTACTGCCCATTGTTGTTGTCCATTCCTGCTGTGTCACCTCGTACTTTCCAAGATAATATGGTCTTGTGATGTTGACGGTATGTACAGGAGTAGCTACATCTGTTTGACCCATGCTGAAACTGCCCGTTGGAATTGATACAAAACCTGTTGGGGCAATATCAGCAAAAACTTCGCTCGTGTAACTGCTGTAATATGTTGAATAATACGCACGCACTTTGTAATAGTAGGTTGTACCGGTTGTTAGGCCTGTGTTTGTGTATGTCTTTACACTTGCTCCCACTGTCGCATAATCTGTTACCCAAGTTCCTGCGGCTCCAACCTTGCGGTCAATTTTGAAACCGTCTTCGTAAGCTGAATTGTCTGTCCAGTCAAGCTTTATTGAGGTTTCTGATGCGACTGCTGCGGTAAGAGAGGTCGGGGCAGCTAATGTTGCCGTATAGTTTGAAGATTGTATTATATCTGAGGATGCTTCGTCATAAACTGCATATACACGATAGTTGTATGTTGATTCTGCCGTTACAGAATTATCCGTAAATGTTTTTGTCACACCTGTATTTTTGTCACCGGTCACATCGCCGATTTCTGACCAACTCGTAGAACTGCTTAGCTTCCTTTCTACAATAAATTTTTGTTCACTGCTGTTGTCTGTCCAGCTTATTCGTGCAGAAGTTAGGCTTATCCCTGTAACAGTTATATTTGACGGTGCTTTATCGCCGTCCCAGTATTCGCTGTCCAGAGGATTTGTGTGTTCACGCTCGGAACAGGCGAAGAATGTTATCGCGATGGTTGCGATTATTGACAGGATCAGAAGTGTTTTTTTCATTTTGGTGCCTCGTTTATTTCAATTTCTTTATGTTTTCATTTGGTACAATGACTTCCCAGTGACCGACTTTAGTTGAACCGTGCCTCTTTAGTAAACCGTCTTTTTTTAATATAGATATCTTTTTTTCTACCGTACTTTGACTTAATGAAAGTAATTTGGCCACCTGCTTGCCTGTTATTTCAGGCATTTCTAAAAACTTATTAATAATATCAACAGCAATATTTCCGTATTTCTTCCGTATTTCTTCCGTATTTCTTCCGTATTTCTTCTGTATTTCTTCTTCATTTGTGCCTGTTTCATAGACGGTGTCATGAACGGTTTGTTTATCCATTTTCTTTCTTAAAAAAATTGTGCTGAAGAATTCGCCTGTCTCAAAGATCACATCAGACTTATTATCGTCTATCATTTTTTCAATCCTGTTAATGCCCGATCCTGCCTTTTCAATCAGACCGACTCTGTGGGCGGTGTCAACCAATATCGGATTTCTGTGAACGGCTCTTTTACCCAATTGATCTCTTGGAAACATAAGCCTGCCGGGATTAGTGATCTCTACTTTTTCATGGTTAATATGAATCATAATTGCCGATGGGTAAAAATAATCCCTGTGTATCATTGCGTTTATGATCGCTTCCCTTAATGCCTCAGCCGGCAGCTCGAGTTTCTTCCTGTGTTTAAGTTCTCCGCTTATGATCAGTGCTGTATTCAGCTTTGAAAGTATATACTTGTGGGCATTATTCAAGTTTGAAAAGAAATCCTCTGAAAATTCTTTTGAATCAATTATCATTGTACGCTCGGTATCTGCATAAAGAAAACATGAAATGACAGCGTTGTAAAAATAGTGCTTCACATCTTTCGTAAACAGTAATATTCCGCAGTTGTTCATCCTGCCGTCAGTGTAATAATTCAGGTTCTCGTATATATGCTTTTCAGAAAGATTTGCATCCAGTTTTGCTTCTTTTTTGAAAGTATTAAATGCGGGTGTTGAAAAGTCCTGTTTTCTGAACTGTGTAACCTGCCTTTCAAAAGAGATCATGTTCTCTCTCTGGAAAAGATCTCTGATCTCATTCCTGTTCAGCTGCTGGGAATTAGCTCCGTATCTTAAATAAAAATGACCGTTTACAGTATAAGGTTTATCCTTTCCGTCAGGGACATATATCACTACCAGATCTTTGATCTGTTCTAAAACAATGTTCAAAGGAGGATTCATATTACGTGCGATGTCCTGAATCTTTGATCTGTCTGAATTGGACAGCTTGCATCCGAGAACCGCATTGGTTTTATCGTCAATCCCAAGAATGATCTTACCGCCAATCGCATTCGCCAAAGCGCATATTTCTTTACCGATCGAATCATTCAGCGACCGCTTAAATTCGGCCGTATATCCCTCTCCGGATTTAACTATGTCTAGCAGGTTTTCGTATTCCATTAGATTCCTTTCTATTTATACCGAATTCAGATTAATTAAATTTCAATACCATAGTAATATCAGGATTATTATGAATTTTTTCTAAAATTAGAACTGATCTTACTCCGTAAATACTCCATAAATACCCCGTAGTCATTTGATATTTTCTCCCTAGTTTTCTGCCTAGTTTTCTCCACAGTTTACTCCACAGTTTTTAATACTTCCCAATGACCGCGAGTACCGCCGATCCGTTTCAGGACTCCTTTTTCTTTCAATGTGTCTGTGGTCTTAATTACTGCTGAATTACTAATTCCAACTTTTTGGGCGATTTGCCTTTGACTTATTCGATTATTGCTCTTTATTATTTCTAAAACTTCTAATTGCCTTTCCGACAAGCTGATTGCACCACCTATTGCACCACCTATTGCACCACCTATTGCACCACCTACATTCTCTGTTTTCTCCACAATTGATTCTTTAAATAAAGTTGCCTGCATTCCGCCGTTATTTTCAATAATTTCAGGTTCAGGAAGTTCCGCTTCTTTGCATGAATTGATGATTTTCTGAATTCCCCTTCCCCATGTGTCTATGTAGCCAGCCTTGAAACAGGCTTCGGCAATATTCTGATTCCGCGGACGGGAACTGTGCTCTTTTCTTAAATCCTCCTGAGTAATGCCGAACGGAAGAGTTCCTTCATTCCATAATGTAAGTCTATTATCAAATACCCGCATCTGAACGGGAGCACCCATATAAGTTCTGTGAACAAGGGCATTCAACAGCATTTCCCGCAAAGCTTCTTCAGGATATTCTCCCTTTTCGATCCTGAAAAAACCTTTGAATTCAATCGGACGGGTCAGAAACTTATAATTAAGCTGAACCTGTACTTCGTTGAGCATATAGACCAGATTACCTTCAACTACTTCATGGAATCTCAAGTCTGCCGAGTCTTTCCCGAAACGGCCGATCTTAACCTGAATGTTAGGATAAAATCTGTTAGGATCTTTCCCGAAAAGAATAATTGCGGCTCTTTTTATTTTATCGCCTTCGGTCAAATGAAGCTTATCCAGAATCTGCATCGTACTCAAACCTTTAGTATCCGGCATTCTGCCTTTCTCTTTGCTGTCCTCGATAAACTTAGCTATGCTCTTTTCATCAATATCATCAATAGACGCTCTGTCTTCTATCACATCATCCCAAGTCTTACCTGCTTTCTTAAGTAGAAATTCATTCAGTTCCACTCCGGTCAGCTCCATTTTCGAACTGCCTGAACGATAATAATACCTGCCCCTCAAAGAAACCGGAACAGAATAAGGATTTACCTTTATCGAGATATATTTCTTTTCGCCCTTTCCTTGCAATTTGACATCGCATATAATTCCCATAAAATTCCGGATTTTATTGGGAATCTCTTCCAACAGCCTCGAATAATCCGAAACACCGACAACTTTTCCGTTATCATCTTTGCCGATATATATAACACCGCCGATGGCATTTGCAAACCCGCATACCCATTTCAGATAATCATCATGCCAGCCCTGCTTATATTCTATGTTTTGGTTTTCAGTCATAGCCTACCTCTTTTTTAATAGGGTCGAATTCGACCCCTTTGAAATCCGGATAATTTAGTTTTTTTCTAAAATTAGAACTGATCTTACTCCGTAAATACCCCATAAATACCCCGTAATCATTTGATATTTTCTCCACAGTTTTCACCGCAGTTTACTCCACAGTTTTTAATACTTCTCAGTGACCGCGAGTGCCGCCTATTCTTTTCAGAACTCCTTTTTTCCTTAGAATTTTTATGTGATTTTGCGCAGCAGACACATTTATATTTAGTTTTACTGCCAAATCTCTTTTTGTTAGAAGATGGTTCTCTCTAAAAAAATCCAATATTTGCTTCTGTCGTTCAGTTAATTCGACTATTGGACCACCTATTGGACCACCTATTGAGCCACCTATTGATTCTTTAAATATGGTTGCCCGCATTCCGCCTTTCTATTTCAAAAGCTCGAAAAATTCAGACTTTACTGCTTTCTTATCGAATGTAAGCACTTTTTCACAACCGCATTCGAGAGATGTATAGCCTATTATTAAATCTGCCAGTCCGAAATTAGTCTCAGAGGCTTTATGTACAAATTTCTGAACTGAGCTGAGATTTTCGTATTCAAGTATTGGAAGCAACAAAAGTTCTTTGAAATAATCCAATATTACACTTCGAGGAGTTTTATACAAAGATTCTAAAACCCAAAGAGTTTCAATAAAAACAGTTATCGGAATGAATAGTTTTGTTTTATCATCTTCAGCTTTCTTAAACAGTTTATAAACTTTACCTGTTTGTACCGGATCATCATTAACCAAAAATCTCACCAGTACATTAGTATCAATTGCTTTCATTGAATTCTTCCTTAACTTTTTTCCTGATAGCTTCGTCCATCTCTTCAACAGTAAAAGTTTTCATGCCTTTCTTGTGAAGTTTGCCGAAAAGTTCATCAACTGTTCTGGTTACAGGCCGGATCACCGCTTCACCTTCATTTATTATTATGATCTCAATCATATCTCCTGTGTGAAGGTTTAGAGAGTCCCTTATTTCTTTAGGTATGGTTACCTGCCCCTTTGTAGTCAATGTTGCGGTTGTCATTGCACTTACTCCTTACTTGTATTATATTTCTTACTATATAGTAAGAAATTAATTCCGAAAAGTCAAGTTTAAAAACTCATCTTAAAATCGGCAAGCTTTATTCTGTCATCTGTTTTCATGCTGTCCGGTTGCCATGCTCTGACATATATCTTAGGTTCTTTGATGTTGCGCAGGTCCATGAGCAAAAATAGGTATCCTTCGTCGCTGTAATTTGGTTGAATTGTAATATTGCTTTATCTCAAGCGCATAAATCTTCTGTTTGTTCTTCTTTTCTATAGAGTTTTCCTCGAAATTTATGTTTATGAATTCGTTTGAGTTGAAGGCTTTTTTGAGTCTGTTGATATATTCTTTTTTGCCCATTTTGTCATATTTTACTTTCCTGCCTTTTGACAATTCGTCATACATCCCGTCAATTTTCTCGCCCGGTTTTAATACTCTGCCGACGATTATAAGTGCATTGTCGGCAAAGATGGATTCGATGTAATCTGCCTGCTTCAGACAGTAAGCCGTTTTGTATAGTTCCATAAATTGTACCAGCTGTATCTTTTCTTCAATCGTGCCGAAAGAATCCGGTTTTGAAATTATATCTTGTGCTGCTATATCTGAAAGGGCAAAAGTGACGGCATCAATTTGATTCTCGCTGTTGAAAGTAAAAACGACATTCTCCGAAAATTTTGTATCATTTCTCGGGAATGAAAATGACATCGGGACGGATCTTACGACTGTCTGATCATTCAGTTTGTATGTCGTTAATTCTGCCTTGTCAAGCAAAAGAACGGCATTCCCGTACATTATCAGGTCGGTAAAAGCCTGATAGCCGTTGTCTGTAAAAATATGTTTAGCCTCATGATATTTTGCGCTCTTTATTGCTTCCAGTACCGATGATACAGATTCGATGTAAATATCTTTTTCAATATTTATTTTTTCTATAGGTTCATCCTGCTCAACTTCAGCCGCAACGGGTTTTGTTTCTTCAACAATTAGAGCTAGCGGAGGATATCCGGCATTCGGGAAAGGTATATGAGTTATCTTTTCTGCCGCACGGGTTACATCTTCATCAAATTTTAATAAATTCTCATATTTGTATTCGGTTTTGATCATAAGCCTCGATACCGATTCTGCCGAATGTCCGAAGAAATCGATCTGTGCAAGCCCGTTCCTCGATTTGATATTTGACCACGAATCGCCAGTATAATATGTAAGATCAAGATTTGATACAGGCTGACCGTTATAAGTTATACATAAAACTACGCATTTCGAGCCGTCATTCTCTTTAATTGACTTTACCTTATATTCGATCCCTGAAAATAATTTATTCATCCTTTCCGGAATTGCAATTGTGAGCAATCTTTTATCGAAGTCTTCTACTTTCATTTCTTTGCTGTATTCATCGCATTTTATTAGAAGATAAGCCCAATAGTAATTCTTAAGAGCATCGCCAATTCTATTTGATTTTTCGGCGCTCATACCCGAAGTAACGAGATCGGAAATTTTATTTGTTAAGTCGGATGTAAAGGCAGTTTCTTTTAAAAGCTTCAGGACCTCGTCTTCGTCAATCTCTGCGGAAATTTTAATATAATATTCCGCTTTTGCTCCGTCGTAAGTGTCAGTGAGATAAACGATCTTTCTCAGCATCGCGCAGGAATTTGCAACCACCCGGTCTTTTTTCATCTCATAGTTCTCTACGACGGTAGTACTCGTTATCATCGTGGCGAATTTTTCGACAGCGTCTCTTTTTGCGAGACCGACAGCCATATTTCTCGCGTCTATTTTGCTCTCATTATCGCTGTGTGCGTAAAGATACTCACCTTCGATGGTTTTGATATTTGCACTGAAACACAGCACTGCGGTTAATATTACATACAGCATTACTCTTTTCACAATACACCTCTCAATTTAGCTTTAAAACATTAATTTTTATTTATATGAACTTTCTTTGTACCATGAATGGAAGAACCAGTAAAGCGGTACAAGTGAGACTGAAAACGACACATCCCGATATTTATCCATCGTTATCGCGTCTTCCCGTAGCCCTTCGACTTTTGCAGTTGAACTTGTTAGCGGTTCATTCTCGTATTGATCATAATAATCGTTGCCTGCCCAGTAGAAATAACTCCCCGCACCGGCAGAAACCGCGAAAGCTCCGAGTGCATACCATTTCTGCTTTTTCCAAAAATCTCTTTTCGAGCTTTGCGACCCTTCGTAAGTCTGCATTGTCAGCCTTATCGTTTTGTTCTCTCCTTCGGAAAGAGTAAACTGCTCGCTTGAATCAAGATATCCGCTCAAAGTCAATTTCATTTTGTAATCACCTATTAAAAGCGGTATCACAGCCGGTGTTTTACCTTTTTCTTCATCATTTATCAATATTGCCGCACCGTTGGTCTCGATCGGCTCTGAAAATATGTTCACGCTGCCCATTATCGGATCGGGTGTTAAATCAATTTCCTGCTCTCTGCCTATATTGACATAAATTTCCTTTTCATGATCTCTGTGTTTTGCTCTTTTTGCAGTAACGGTATATTTTCCGGGCGGCAGGTTGCCTTTGAACTCCGACTTCCCTTTCTTCTCTCCATTTACGAATATGTCGCAATCTTTCGCTTTTATCACGATAGTCCCGAAGTTTTTATTCATAACCAGAGTCTTATCTGTAGTTTTTGAGTCAAATACTTCCACCTGATCTTCATAGTCCGACCAAAGCTCCATAGTCAGCTTTACAACATACTTGCCCGACCTTGCCTGTTCGATCGAATAAGGTGTCTTCCCTACCTGTTTACCGTTCAGCCATATCACTGCATCTGACGGTTCTGATTTTATAATTAATTTTCCGAAATTTGGCTTCATCTTGAACATTATATCTTTCTCGTCTCCGTCCTTAAACTCAATTTCCTGAGTCTCTGTATGATACATATCAAGTTCGGCCTTAAATATATGCTTTCCGCTCTCTATCTTAGTCTTTGCAACAGAATTTTCCGCAAGATAAGCTCCATCCAAATATAATTTCACACCCTTCTGATCCGATTTGACAGAATAATATCCGAATTTCGGCGTCAGTTTTATTGAAGGTATCTCCATGGTCTGACCTTCTTTAACCGTAAACGATTTATCCAAAGGATAATAAAAATTCTTCCTGAGCGTAAGAGAATATTCACCGGCAATTAACGATTCCTGCATAGGTGTCATCCCGAACTTCTGACCGTTAAGAAAGATCTCCGCACCCTGAGGATCGGAAGTGATCGAAACAATAGCAGGCAGTTTCAATTTTGTCTGATTGCTGCCCGGAATAAGCTCAATATCAATCTCCTTATCTCCCGTAACACTTATCTTTTCTTTATTATCAACAAAACCTTCCTTAATAAATGTAAACTCATGATCACCCATCGCAAGCCAGTTTTCTGAAGTTTTCCCGCTTGACAAAACGGGAGCCGCAGTCCCTTTTGCAACATAAACACCCGTAACATTGAATTTGAACGAAATCTTATGCAAATCCCCCATCACACTGCCGTCGCTGATTGTCTGCAGTTTAAGTAAATAAACCGTATCCGATTCAATACCCGGCTCAAGAACGAACTCAAAAGGCGCAAAGCCCTCTTTTGATATCTTCACCCATTTTTCCCCCTGCGAAAGATACGCCCAAAACTCACCCGTATGAGTCTTATCCGTCTGAACAACTCCCATATTCGATTGAATCTGCAACCCTGTCTGATCCGAATAAATCTTCAAAAGACCAGTTCTGTTTCCGCTGTCATCAGTAATCTTACTCTGCCGCGCATCCATATCCATCATATCCGCATTATAGGAAACCAGCTTAAATTCCGCAGAAAACAGCAGACCGGCTGCGATTAGAATTAGTAAAATTGATTTTTTCATCATTTATGCCTCTTAAACTCATTAATTGTCTATTGTTTTATCCTTCCAATTTCATCTTTTAATTCTTTTAATAGCTCTTCTTCACTTGGCAGTTCAAACTGATATTTTGCCGCAAAAATTTGTTTCTTTTTCTCATCAAGAACATATTTTACAACCTCATCGTTTTTCTCCGTACAAAAAATAAGCCCGACTGTAGGATTATCGTCTTTATTTTTAATTTCTCTGTCATAAAAATTAACATACATAAGCATCTGACCGATATCACCGTGAGTCAATTTCTTTGTTTTCAGATCAATTATCACATAGCATTTTAACTTTACATGATAAAAAACAAGATCGGTATAGAAATGATCACCGTCAAGGGTCAATCTTTTCTGTCTGCCAATGTATGCAAAACCGCAACCAAGCTCAAGAAGGAAGTCTTTCAATTTACTTATCAGAGCAGTTTCAAGCTTTGTTTCAACAAGTTTATAAGTTTCTGGAATATCTAAAAATTCTAAAACGAAAGGATCTTTCAGGATATCAATAGGCTTATTTACATTTACACCTTTATTCGCCAGCTCCATAACACCTTTTTTATTTCGGCTTTTAAGAAGCCTCTCAAACAAAAGAGAATTGATTTGCCTTTCTAATTCTCTGGCTGCCCATCCCGATTTTATTGATTCGATCTCATAAAAATTCCGAACATCCAATCGTTTTATTTTTAGTAAAGCCCTGTAATGAGTCCATGATAAATTTGCATTAAAAATACCGGGTTCCCATTTTTTATCAGTAGTGTTTTTTAGAATTGATTCGATTCCACTCACGGCAAACTGATCATGATCTGATTTAACACGCAATGCGTGTTGTTTTTCAAATTTAACACGCGGTGCGTGTTGAATCTCTAAAAATTTCGGATACTGCGTGTAAAAAGACCGTGCGTATTGAAGACCGCTGACCGAAAAACCTGAACCGTATTTTGAATTAAGTCTAAGCGAAATATTTTTTAAAACTTTTTTCCCATACTCAGCTCTTATCATGCCAACCTGTTCAAATTCAACAATTCTCCACCCTATAAGCCAACTTGAAATTGAATGAGCTGAATTTACAGATCTGGCTGCGTAATTTCTGGATGTTTCCCAAATAGAACAAATATCAAGAAAGAGCTTTTCTTCATTATTTGTATCATCTGTATTTTGTTTTATGATTTTTTCTTTCTTCATTTTTTACCTTGTTTATGCCTCGTTAAATTTTTATCGTGAAGTTTATCGTGAAGTTTATCGTGAAGTTTATCGTGAAGTTTATCGTGAAGTTTATCGTGAAATGCTTTCATAATTTACGCCTTTATCGCCCAATATCCGGTTTTTCTTGATCCGATGCGTTCAATAATACCTTTCCGGACTAAGAATTTTATATTTGATTTTATCTGTCTATCGCTGATTCCAATGATCTCTGATAATTCACAAGAAGTGATATTTCCATTTTTGGTAATTTGCTCTATTATTGCCATTTGAGATCGATTTAATTTATCTTGAAGTTTACCTGTAATTTGGTCGGTTGACTGGGTCGGTTGACTAGGTCGGTTGACTGGGTCGGTCGTAGCTGTAACTGGGTCACTGACTTGGGGGGTAACATCTTTATAAAGCACAACCTGCATACCACCGTTCTTCTCCAAAAACACCGGATCGGGGAGCCCAACATCTTTACAGGAATAATCCGAAACGCCGACAGCATTTGCAAACCCGCATACCCATTTCAGATAATCATCGTGCCAGCTCTGTTTATATTCTCTATTTTGGTTTTCAGTCATTAAATCTTAATCTCCTTTTACTGCTCAGATTTTTTCATTACTCATAATACTCCTCGACAGTCGAAAGCCGAAGTAGTAGCTGTCGGATAACTTCCAACTAGGATCAAGCGAAAATGACCGAAAACACAATATTAACTTATAAATAAAACTGTTAATCCTAAAACACCCTCTATACATCTAATTTTCCTCATTTTTTTTGGTTAAGATAATCAAAAAGCGAAAATGACCGAAAACACAAAATTCCGCTTCAAAAGGAAGTTTACGGAGTTCATTTATTAGACCTACTAAATAATCTTTAGATTTATCAAAATTCATACATCATTCTCCTCGCTTTAAATTT
>JAKLPX010000132.1 GCA_022013635.1 Candidatus Delongbacteria bacterium | reverse complement strand
CGCCCGCCATGCCGCATTCGCGCAGCAGCCTTTCTATATCCAAAAAAGGAGTAGATGGGTGGCCAACGATGATAATTTTATTCATGATAATCCTAAAAAGGAAGTCATTTTTGTTACAAAAGATGTGAATTTGCGTTTGAAAGCGAGGGCTTTGGGTATACAGGCAAAAGATTATCAGATAGGAAAAATAAAAAGCGCGGAAGATCTCTTTACCGGCGTAGAAAAAATGGATGATATGGATGAAAGTACGATAAATGCATTATACTCAAAGAAAAAAATTACTGTAGATGAATTCAGGCAAGATACTGATTCAAATTCGATTTCACTTAAACCAAATCAATATTTTATTCTTAAATCACAAAATAAATCGGCTTTGGCAAGATACGATCATTTTAATGACGAGGTGGTTTTAGTAGAATCTAAAGAAGTATTCGGGATAAAACCAAGAAACTCAGAGCAGACTTTTGCCATTAATGCCCTGACTGATGACAGAATCAAGCTTGTTACGATTTCCGGAACGGCAGGAACAGGAAAAACTTTACTTGCCTTGGCGGCGTCATTGGAAAACAGAAAAGCATATAAACAAATTTATTTAAGCAGACCGATCGTTCCATTAAGCAATAAAGACATAGGATACTTGCCCGGAACCGCCAAAAACAAAATTGAGCCTTATATGCAGCCATTGTATGATAATCTGCAATTTATCCAGAATAATTTCAGCGAAGGTTCGGATAAATATGAAATAATAGAAGAACTCCAAAAAAGAGAGAAACTGATCATCTCACCTCTTGCATATATCAGAGGCAGAACTTTAAGCAATGTATATTTCATTGTTGATGAAGCCCAAAACCTTTCCCCTCACGAGGTTAAAACAATTATTACAAGAGCCGGCGAAGGAACAAAAGTAGTTTTCACGGGAGATTTGTATCAAATTGATTCGCCTTATTTGGATTCCGAATCAAACGGGTTGTCATACATTATAGATAGGCTTGAGAATCAGGATCTTTATGCCCATATAACTTTAAAAAAGGGCGAACGGTCAGTTTTATCCGAGATCGCTTCAAAACTATTATAATAAAATAAGGATTTATAAAATTATGGAAAGTATTCCGACAACAATTCCAAAGCCCAGAGCTTTTTTAATAGGCGTTTGTTTAGACAATAGAGAATACGCGAAATCGCAAAGGTCAATTGATGAACTTGAAAGGCTTGCGGATACGGCAGAAATCGAAGTGGTGGAAAAATTCATACAAAACCGAAAAGTTATTGATAAAACCACTTATGTCGGCAAAGGTTTTCTGGAAGACATTAAAACTAAAATGGAAATGGCAGATGTTCAGTTAGTAATTTTTGATAATGAAATAGCTCCGACTCAGGCAAGAAATATTAAAAGAGATTATGACATTGAAGCTTTAGACAGAACCGAAATAATTTTAGATATATTTCATAAGCATGCAAAAACAAAAGAAGCTAAGTTTGAAGTCCGGTTGGCCGAATTAAAATATCAATTGCCGAGATTAAAGAAATTATGGTCGCATTTAGATAGAGAAAGAGGTGCTTCCGGCAGTGTAAGCGGAGCTTCAAGAGGCATGGGCGAGAAACAAATCGAAATTGATAGAAGGATAGTAAAAGATGAAATAAGATTTGTTACTCATGAACTTGAAAGAATTATGACGCAGAAAAGAACCCAGAGGAAAAGCAGAGAATCGGCTAAAAAAATATGTCTTGTAGGTTATACCAACGCAGGTAAGTCTTCCCTATTTAATAAAATAACGGGCGAAAATGTACTGGTTGAAGATAAGCTTTTCGCAACTCTTGATTCTACCGCGAGGTCATTAGAACTTGGAAAAGGAGAAAATATAATAATTTCGGATACAATAGGTTTTATCTCCAATCTTCCTCACAACCTTATAGCCTCGTTTCGGGCAACTTTAAAAGATATTATGGATGCGGATTTGCTTCTTCATCTGGTTGATATCAGCGATGACAACTGCGAAGAACATATTAAGGCGGTTAATGAAGTTTTAAAGGAAATCGGAGCAGATAAAATACCCGCTATTCTGACATTTAATAAAATTGACCTTCTCGGAGAATACAGAGTAAGAGAAGAAATCTTTGTTGACAAATATAAAGGATCGGTTTTTGTGTCTGCCGTAACCGGTGAAAATGTTGATTATTTATTAAAATCTGCAAGCGACAAACTGAATCAAACTTCAAGATATAATTTATTATTTCCATTCGAAGAACAAAAATCAATTGCAAATATGCACGAATACGCCATAATTATTTCAAAGGAATTTACGGACTACGGCGTTTCAATCACGGCTATAGTTAATAAAGAAAATTTATATAAGGTTGAAAAATTCATTATAAAAGATCAATTATAAACGGAATTTAAATCATTGATAATAAATAATTCTCTTGCAGATAATGTTTTTTTTTCATATTTTTAGAACTTTGTTACATTGAAGAATGATGCTTATGGAAAGGATGCGAAAATATATTTTTCATAGCGATTACAGGTATTCGCTCAATAAAGAGTGTTTTTTGGTTTGGGTAGAAATCTGCGATTACAATAAGGGCGTTGATAAATTTGCGACAAGAGAAGATTTAAGGGAGCTCTTTTTTAAAAAAAACATACCTTTTT
>JAKLPX010000131.1 GCA_022013635.1 Candidatus Delongbacteria bacterium | reverse complement strand
TTTCACTTGAACTAACTATTTCACCAGCTGAAAACAATTTCCATTTTATGTAAATCTAACAGGCTATTTTTACCTTCTCAAAACCAGTCTAGGCAAACTATGTAAGATAACGGTCATGGAAAAAAGCGCGGCAAATAATTTCCCCTCGCCGTGTCATTTTTCCAATGTTGTGGGATAGTAGTAATCAGTCACTAAAAGGGGGTAACCAAATAACCAATAATTTATAGTACGCTTCTAAGATCACCTTTCGTTAAATCACAGTCCCTTAAAATTTGAGATAATAGACCTTTTCCAATCGTCTCGCCACTATGTACTGGAACCACTGTACATCTGCTGTCTGGATGGTTAAGAAAATGATGACTGCCTTTAGTTCGGATAACTTCAAACCCGAATTTTTTCAAAGCTCGAATTAAAGCTTTGCCTGTTAGCGTGGGAAAATCAGCCATTATTCAACCGTAACTTTTTGAACTCCTACAAACTCACATAATGCAGGCTGTTCAACTTCAAGGCATAACTCTATAGCCTCTTTAATCCGTTTAATCAAAGTATCAAGAGATTTAGCCTGAGTGTGGCATCCTTTAAGAGTAGGAACTGAAGCCACAAGATAGCCGTCTTCATCTTTTTCGATAATAACATTAAATTCTCTATGCATAAAATCTCCATATAAATATTCTAAAAAATATACGAAAAAATAATAACAAAGTAAATTGAAAAAATCAGAATTGTAACTAAGCAACAAATACAACTCAAATTGTGTTTTATTGCATAGAGACATTATAACAACAATATAGTGAAGGAACTTAGCAGATCGAAAAAAGATTCAATACCTGCTAATACCCACTCATAGCCTTTTTCATAATCCTATCGATTTCTTTTTGAATTGCACCATCAATTTTTTTGTAATCTTCGTCAGTGTGTTTTTCTCTCATATCCGCAAGAAAATCATATATCTCTTGTTCGGCATCATTCATTTTAGTTTCGTAATTAGGATTCTGATCCTTTGCAAGTTGTAGCGCAAACTCCATTTTTCTTGCAATTTCAACGCCATTTTCGATATCACCTTCGACTCCACCTTTTCCGCATGAAACCAGAAAAATAACAAGAAATATTGATATTAAAAGGTTGAGTAATTTTAATAATATTTTATTAATTATATTCCATCCTGTTTCTTATTTATTCTTTTGCTTGTACTCAAGTTTTTCCATCAGTATTTTCCAATCTGCAGTAACTGTATCTTCAATTTTTTTGTAATCTTCAAGACTATGCCTCTTTCTGGCTTCAGATAGAAATCTTTGAATATTATATTTGGCCCTGTCAATTTCATCTTGTACAAGAGAAGGACGGTCATAGAGCATGACTTTTTGCTCTGCTTCTACCATAATTTCCTTACCTTTTTTGATATCTTTCTCATAAGGAGAACTGCAGGATATTAAAATAAAAAAGAACAAAATAGATACAGCAAAAGCAAGATTATGTGACATGATTTTCATTTTTTTACCTCTTCAAAAACATTGTCTAAATTCCATCTTTTGAAAGCGTCTTTTATTTCGTTATCATCTTTGTTCAAGATTTTCCAACCATTCTCTAGATAATTTACAGCGAGTAGTTTATTTCCTAACAGTCCGAAATAAACATCTAAAGATATGATTAAAATAAATAAAATAATTGTAGAGAGAATATATGCGCTATATGCAGGAGGAGTAGACCCATAAGAGCCATATGAATCGACGGAGGACAGTTGTGTATAATAATACAGGTATGAAAGTTGTAAAAAGAAGAAAATAGAACCCCATACATAAAGCTTTTTGATTAATAAGGGAATGCCCCATAGTCCAGAGAAGAGGAAGAGAAACCAGTCCCATTTACAAGTGTTTACAGTTTGAACCTCACCTGATTTTAAATTTTTGAAGTAAATTTTTCCACTTCTAAAACCGCTACCAGTAGATTCTGCGCGCGATGCTGTTGTGAATGTTATGGCATTTTCAGGAATTGCCACAACCTCTTTACATTCGTTACATTGAACCATGTCACCTGTTTTGCCGGATTGCAACAGAATATCTTTATTGCAATTCGAACATTTGAATTTTATACCCATTTTTCACCTCTTTTGTTATTTGTTTTATTCGTACTTCTGAATGATTTTAGAATTATTTAAATCATTTTCAGTAAGTAGATTATCCGAGTAATTTTCATTTATCGTATACCATTTTTTAGTATTGAAATAATCCTGAAGATCTACAGACTTGAATCTTCTTCCATGTTTAGCATAAATAGTGTTTTTTAGTTTCCTTATTTCATCTTTTGAAAAAGCGGACAAATCCTTCTCATTTATCGTTTCACTTCCTAAAATATTATCTGCAACTTGCTCAAATTTAGATTTCGATTCAACAAATTCAGAAACCATGTTTTGAGATTCTGCAATAACATTTGTATTTATTCTGGAAGCATCCACATTATTTAACTGAGAAGAATTCTTTAAAGAAGCTGATCGTGCAACACGAAAACCAACATTTTTTGAATGATTTGAAATATAATCGTAACTTCGTTTACTTATTTCAAAGAAATTATCGCTATAACTACAATTGCTACCACGAATAACTCTTTGAGAAGAACCACTTTCTGGTCCAGATAGTTTCAAGTCTGGGAAATGGTAATAATAAATATCCCAACACCATTCAGAAACATTTCCACTCATGTCATACAAACCTAATTCATTTTCTTTCTTGGTAGCTACAGGATGAGTTGTCTTATCGGAATTATCTTAATACCACGCGACATCATCAAGGCTATCACTTCCACTGTATTTATATCGTTTACTAAGATTACCACCAATTGCAGCATATGCCCATTCTATTTCAGTAGGTAATCGAAATCCATTTGCTTGAAAATTGCATTCATAAGTTGAACCCGAACCGATATAGCATTTTTCCAAACCTTCTGTTTCACTTAGTAAATTGCAGAATTCAATAGCATCTACCCACTTTATGTTCTCAACTGGATTATTTTTCCCTTTGAATTCACTAGGATTCTTGTTAGTTATAAAAAAATATTGATCCTGCGTAACTTCTGTTT